>CAZXCO010000057.1:0-7190 GCA_964639095.1 uncultured Solibacteraceae bacterium | reverse complement strand
GAGACTGATGCCGGACAGCACGAGCGGCGCGCGGGCCAGAAAGACTCCCGACGCCCGCCGGTCCGCCGGAATGCACGCGCGCGAGGTTACATCGCCGGCGCCGATATCTTCGTCGAGCGCCCGCCGGACAACGTCGAGAATTTCAGGATGCAGGCTCATCCGTTCAACCGGTTCTCGATCTTGCGCAACTGCGTCTGGTATTCCGCCAGCTTGGCGCGGATGCCCTCCACCACCTTCTCGGGCGCGCGGCTGAGAAACACCTCATCCGAGAGCTGCCGCTCGGAGTTGGCGATGTTCTTTGTCAACTGGTCCCGCTCTTTTTCCAGCCGGCGGCGCTGCGCCTCGAGTTGTCCGTGCGGCACGTCAATGGCGACATCGAAACCCGCGCCGGAACGAACAGCGCCTGTTTTCGGCACGTCGCCGACAGCAAGTTTCACGCCCGCCAGCCTTTCGACAGCGCGGAAATCCACCGGACAGGAGATGTGCCCTTCGAGGGGCAGCTTCGGATCCAGGCCGAAATCGGCGCGCATGCCGCGCAGGGCCGTAATCACATTCTGCAGAAGCCCGATTTCGTTCTCGGCTTCGGAGTCGGATCGCGCGGGATCGAATTGCGGAAATGCCGCGAGCGAAATCGAATCGCTTTCGCCGGCGCCGAGCCGGTGCCACAAGTCCTCGGTCAGGAAAGGCATTGCCGGATGCAGCAGGCGCAGCAGACTCTCGAAGGCCGCCAGCAGATTGCGCCACTCGTCGTTCAGCCCCGAGCCCTCCACGAACTTCAGCTTCTTCAGTTCGATGTACCAGTCGCAGAAATCGTCGTAGATGAAGTGCCAGAGGGCCTGCGCCGCTTCGTGGTAACGATACTGTTCGATGGCCCGGTTCACCTGCCGCGCGCACTCGTTCAGCCGGCTGAAAATCCAGCGGTCCTCGACCGGCGCGTCCGCGGCCGGCAGCCAGGCGTTCACATCGTCCGCCCTCCACGGCTCGGCGGCGCACCGCTCCATGTTCAGAAACAGGAAGCGCGCCGCGTTCCAGATTTTGTTGGCGAAGGCTCGCGCGCTGTCGAGGCGGTCCACCGTGAAGACGATGTCGGTGCCTGGCGCCGCGCCGCTCAAAAGCGCCATCCGCACGGCGTCGGTGCCATACTCTTCGGTGACCAGCAGCGGATCGATCACGTTGCCGCGGGTCTTCGACATCTTCTGCTTCTCGGCGTCGCGCACCAGGCCGTGAATGTAGACCTGGCGGAAGGGCACGTCCTCCATGAATTCGATGCCGAGCATCGACATTCGCGCCACCCAGAAAAAGAGAATGTCGAAGCCGGTGATCAGCAGCGTGGTCGGATAGAAGTGCTTCAGGTCGTCGGTCCGGTCGGGCCATCCCAGCGTGGAAAAAGGCCAGAGGCCGGAACTGAACCACGTATCGAGCACGTCGGGGTCCTGCCGCAGCGTTCCCCCGCATTTCGCGCACTTGTCGGGATCAGTCCGGGAGACGATGGTTTCCCCGCAGGCGTCGCAGTACCAGGCTGGAATCCGATGCCCCCACCACAACTGGCGCGAGACGCACCAGTCGCGAATGTTGTGCATCCACTCGTTCCACGTCTTGACCCAGTTCTCGGGCACGATCTCGATGCGCTTTTCGTCCACGGCTGCGATGGCCTTCGCCGCCAGCGGCTTCGTGCTCACGAACCATTGCTTCGAGACCAGCGGCTCGACCGCGGTTTTGCAGCGGGAACATTTTCCGAGACTCAGCGTGTAGTCCTGCACGCTTTCGAGAAGGTCCCGTTGTTTCAGATCGTCGACCACGCGCCGGCGCGCCTCGTAGCGATCGACTCCGGCATAAGGCCCGCCCGCCGCCGTGATCTTTGCATTCTCGTCAATCACGCGGATCGAGGGCAGATTGTGGCGCTTCCCTGCCTCGAAGTCGTTCATGTCGTGCGCGGGCGTGATCTTCACGACGCCGGTACCGAACTCCGGATCGGCAACGTCGTCGAGAATGATCGGGATCTCGCGGTCCATCAGGGGCAGCCGGACCGTTTTACCATGCAGATCGAAATACCGTTCATCGCGCGCGTGGACCGCAACCGCAGTATCGCCGAGCATCGTTTCCGGGCGCGTGGTCGCGACCACGAGAAAACGGTCCGACCCGACCACCGGATAACGGATATGCCAGAGATGCCCCGCCGTTTCCTCGTGGACCGTTTCCAGATCCGAAATGGCCGTCTGGCAGCGCGGGCACCAGTTGACCTTGTACTCGCCGCGATAAATCAGGCCCTTTTCGTAGAGGCTGACGAACGTCTCGCGTACTGCGCGCGAAAGCCCGGGGTCGAGCGTAAATCTTTCCCGGGACCAGTCGCAGGACGCACCGAGCCGGACCATCTGGCGCTTGATCGTGCCGCCCGATTCGGCCTTCCATTTCCAGACCCGCGCTTCGAACGCTTCGCGTCCCATGGCGCGCCGGTCCAGACCCTCCGCCGCGAGCTGGCGCTCGACCACCATCTGAGTGGCGATGCCTGCGTGATCGGTGCCCGGCAGCCACAGGGTGACATCTCCGCGCATGCGATGCCAGCGCACGGTGACATCGATTTCCGTATGCTCCAGCATGTGGCCCATGTGGAGCGATCCGGTCACGTTCGGGGGCGGAATCACGAGGGAAAACACCGGCCGGCCGGGCTCCCATTCGGCGCGGTAGATGCCGCTCTCAACCCACCATTGGGCCCAGCGCGGCTCGAACCGCTGCGGCTCGTACACCTTGTCTAATTGCATGTGGAATCTTCAGTTTAATATCCGGAGAAGCTTCGATACCTACGCGTCCGCGAGCAGGCGCGTCAAATCCTCCGCCGGAATTTCGCGGCAGCCCGTGGCGTTCTGCCCGCACCACAAGGGAGAAAATGCGCCGTCACCCTTCGCTTCGGCCTTCGCCCGCAGTGGCGCGATCGCGGATGCGGCCAGAGGGAAGGGCGGCGCGCCGCCGCTCATGGGCCCGATTTCGTGCATGATGCGGTTCACGATCCCACGCGCGGGACCGCCCGAAAAAATGTTCGTGATTGCCGTGCGGCTTCGCATTCGTTCGTCCTTCAACGCCGCACGGTGCGCGGCGCTCGTCGTAGCTTCCGGGCAAAGCAGGTAAGCGCTCCCGATCTGCGCTGCGATCGCCCCGAGCGCCATCGCCGCCGCCACGCCGCGCGGGTCGGCGATGCCGCCCGCGGCGATGACCGGAATCTTTACAGCATCCACGATTTGGGGCAGCAGAGCGAAGGTGCCCATCTGGTCCGTCAGGTCTTTCGCCAGGAACATTCCGCGATGGCCGCCGGCCTCGATGCCTTGTGCGATCACAGCGTCCGCGCCATGCTCTTCCAGCCAGCGGGCTTCGTCCACCGTTGTCGCGGAAGAGAGAATCACGGCGCCCGTGGCTTTCACGCGCGCCAGCAGATCCGGAGCCGGCAGTCCGAAATGAAAACTGACCACGGCGGGCCGGAACTCTTCGAGCACATCGGCAGCGGCCGCATGGAACGGCGCGCGGCCAGCACCAGGCGCGATCGTCTCCGCGTCGATCCCGAATTCGGCGTAATACCGTGACAACGCGGCGCGCCAGGCGGCTTCGCGGCGCGGGTCGGGCGCGGGCGGCTGGTGGCAAAAGAAATTCACGTTGAACGGCCTGTCCACCGCGGCCCGGATGGCCGCCATCTCCGCCCGCATTTTCTCCGGCGTGAGCATCGCGCATGGCAGCGAGCCGAGGCCGCCGGCCCGGCATACCGCGATGGCCAGCGCGCTTCCCTGAACGCCCGCCATGGGGGCCTGAATGATCGGCAGTTCTGCACCGGTCAGTTCGCGAAAGGTCATGGCTCTATTGTGTGCCCCTTCGTTATGGCGCAACAGGAATCGAAACGCCGGTTTGCGTATGCACGCCCTGAATCGACGCATCCACCGCCGCAGCGCCATTGGCGCCCGATGGCACGGTCACATTGAACTGGTAAAGTCCCGACTCCACTACGCCCGCCCATGCCACCGGCGCATCCGCGCCGCCGATTGTGATCTGCACAGGGTTTGCGAGCAGAGCCGGCGCCGTCACAAGCTGGGCCGTTGAAACCGGCGGATTCGTCGGCCCGAACCCCGTCCCGTACAGCACGATCACTTCGCCCGGCCGCGCCGGATGCGCCGGGTCGATGAGCGTGTAGTCCGCGTGAACGGCCGCAATCGAGGCGCCTCCCGCGGTGAAAAACGCCGGCGCGAACGGCTGCTCGGTGACCATTACCGCGTTGCCCGGCTGCTGATTCACGGTCACCTGCACAGAGACCGGTCCCGTGGTCGAGTCATCCGGCGCAAGGACATTGATCTGGGCCGGACTGACGTATTCGACATAAGCAGGTTTGCCGTCGATGGTGACGGAAACGCCCTGCAGAGATACCGGAAGCTGGCCGTTGACGAAATCGCCCGCTTGCCACGAATACGTGGAAGACGCCAGATTCGACCCGAAGATCGAGATCCAGGTCGCGGGCGCGACTCCCGGCTGAAAACTACCCGCGTTAGTCACGCTGCTGATCACCAGCGCTCCGCCCCCGCCGCCGCCCTGCACTGTCAACGCCACAGCAACGGATGCAGGGCTTCCTGTGGCGCCCGAGGCAGAGACCTGAATGCTGCCGTTGTAAGTCCCCGGGCTCAGCGCGGACGGGTCGATCGAAACCGATACGGTCCCTGGCGCGGTTCCCGAAGCGGACGAGAGCTTCAGCCACGCGTCGCTCGCCGTCGCGGTCCAGGCAAGTGTGCCACCGCCCGTGTTGTCGATCTGGATCGATTGCGGGTCCGGAGAAGCGCCGTTGACCGACGTGAACTGCAGGCTCGCCGGAGTAACCGTGAGCGTGGGCGCCGCGGCCGAGGCCACCATGATGTTCATGGAATCGTTTCCCGTGGTCGCCATCACCGCGATGGTCACCATGCCGGAGAGCCCGGAGGGCAGTTGCGCAGTGATCGACGAGTTGCTCCAGGCAGAGACCGAAAGGGTCTGCCCGCTCGTCGAGCCCGCCGGCGTTGCGACGATCTTGCAGCCATTGCAGAGCGCGCCGAATGTTGCGCCCTGAATCGTGATGCTGCCCCCTGCGCTGACGACTTTGCCTGGCGTATCCGCCAGCGGACCGATGGAAATAATGGCCGTCTGGATCTTGCAGCGCGCCGCGGCGAAGTAGCCCACCGCTTCGGTGACCGACCCGCAATCCACCTGGCCGAGCGACTGGCTGCTGACGATGAACTCGCCCGTCCCGAGGGTGAAATCGTTATAGAAAATCGTGCCGCCGGCGCCGCCCGGCTGGAGCGTGCTCGAGCCCCAGACAACCTGGGATACATCGTTTACATAGCCGCCGGTTCCGTTCACGAGCGCAAAAAACGTTCCGCCGTTGGTCGCGAGATAGACATCGTTGGCCGGGGTCGATCCGATCGACGGCCAGTCCGACGTCCCCGACAGAAAAGACCGCACGATCCGCCCGGTTTCATGAGACTCGCTGGTTACGTTCGCGATTCCCGGAGCATTGCATTCATAGGGTTCGAGGCTCGTGTTCGTGAACGCGCCCGGATCGACATGGCAAAACGGAACGATGCGCGTGACCGAGTCCTGCTGGGCGACGAAGCCGAGAGAAGCGCTGGTCAGCGAGACGACGCCGTCGCTCGCATTGGCGAGCGATGCGCCGGTCACGTTATTGACGTACGTTCCCGCATTGCCGATGATCGCGCTGGCGTCCGCGCCCCGCACGTCGTCGATATGCTGATTCCACGTCGCCAGATTCCACAAAAACGAACTCCCGGGAATCAATTCCGCGCTTTGCGTGCCGGGGGAGATGATATTCGAGAAATTCCCGGCCACGAACGATCCGAAATTCGGCGTGGCAATGAGAATCAGTTTCCGGACCAGCGTATTTACGGGCGGATTCAGCGACTCATCGGGTTGAAGCCCGGCCAGATAAGCGCGCGCCACGAGCCCGCCGAGGCTGAAGGCGACCAGGTCGATCTGCTGCACCTGCGTGCCGTCTTCATATTGGATCGTCGCGAGGAACTTGCCCAGATCGGCCGCCAGAACTTCGATCGGCTGGTTGGGGTCTTCCTTGCAGTTGTCGAAAAAATACACCGCCGGCACGCCGTCGGCAATGAGGTACTGCTCGAGATTCCCGAAGGTTGCGCTCGAACTGCTCGAGATGGGACAGGAGTTGGTAAAGCCCGTCTGCCATCCATTCAACAGAACAACGGGAGGCCGGCTGGCATTAAGGGGAACCGTGGCGCGGGGACTGACCACAACGTCCATCGTGGTCTGGCGTTCTTCGCCGGCCGTGCTGGCGGCCGAGAGCGTGACGGCGTACTCACCCGGACTGGTCCGGAGAGAGGCCGCCAGCATCATACCGTCGCCCGTGCGGTTCGGGGCCACCGCGAAGGCAGCGGTCGCGGCTTTGGCCGCTCCGCCGGGCGCGCTCACGCCGGATACGTTCACACTCGACGCCTTCAGCAGGAAATCGAGCGTATCCCCGGAGGCAGCAAGAGGAAGGGTCTCCCCTGCCTTGATTGCATATCGCGACTGCGCCAGCGCCATCGGCCGGACCTGCGCGGCGGCACTCAGCGAGCAGACGGGAAGCAGCCAGAAAATCGGGAATATTCGATTTGTCCACAAGGTTTATTGACGAATGAAAACCCGAAACTGCGGATGAGAATCCACAAAGCCTGTGCTTTTGCTAACCTCAACGGTTTCGCCCCACCTCATGAATGGCTTTGCGCAGCCGGTCGCACGCCGGAGCCAGCGCCGCCTCGAGATCTTCTCCACCCCGGTACGTGATGGTGTTGATACCGGCAAGTTCCTGGGGCAGGGCGACCTTTTCGGCGCGCGGCTCGACAAGGAAAGTCCGGTGCCGCCCCAGACGTCCCATGAAGAAGCCCAGTTCGAAGATGATGTCGTCCCGCGAAGCCTTGTCGTCGTGGCCGACCACCGCCACTGCGGCATCCGACTGGTCGAGCATGCCTTCGAGCCGGTCGACCGTATAACCTGAGCCACGGAAGGCGCCCTCGGACCAGACGGCTACCTCGAACGGATCATTCGCGAGAGAGTTCCGAATGGTTTGAGCTGCACGGCCTCCTGAGGCCGAGGCCATCACAAACACCCGCACGTTCTCGTTTACCGCAGTCGCCATCGTGTTGCGCTGCTCCAGCCGGTGCGCCAGTTCG
>CAZXCO010000056.1:0-2874 GCA_964639095.1 uncultured Solibacteraceae bacterium | reverse complement strand
GGTGAAGTCATTGAAATCAACGATGAACTTGCTTCGGCGCCCGAGAAGCTCAATCAGGATCCGTACGGCGCCGCCTGGCTGATCAAACTGCGAGTGGCAAAGAGCGCCGAAACGCAGAATCTCCTCTCGGCTTCGGAGTATCAAAAATATGTGGGCGCGGAGAGCTGACCGTGGATGGGATTGACGGTTTCCCGGCAGCACCCGCAAGTTCCATGAGCTGCAAATGAACGCAATGCTACAGGTGGAGGCGGGAGCCTAGCTTGCGTTACTTGCCGAAGTCCGGGACCGAACGCCGGGAAATGCTTGCCGCGTGCGGCCTCAGCTCCGTCGAGGAACTGTTCGCGCAGATTCCGGCCGGAGCGCGCCTCGACCGGCCTCTCGATCTGGCGCCCGGCATCTCCGAATACGAAATCGCCGAGTACTTCAAATCGCTTGCCGCAAAGAACGCAGCTCCCTGCCCCAGTTTTCTGGGGGCGGGCATCTACAATCACTACCGGCCCGTCGTTGTCGATACCGTGGTTTCCCGTGGGGAGTTCCTGACATCCTACACCCCCTACCAGTCGGAAATTTCGCAGGGCACGCTGACCGCGATCTTCGAATTCCAGACCATGATCTGCCAGTTGACCGGTATGGATGTGGCGAACGCTTCGATGTACGACGGATCGACGGCCGTTCCCGAGGCAGCCCTGATGGCCGTGCGGGCAACCGGGCGGAACCGGATTCTGGTTGCGAAGTCGGCGCATCCGGAATACCGGGAGGTGCTGCAAACCTATGCCCGGAGCCGGAATCTGCCCGTCGAAGAGTTCGGCTACGATACCGGCTCGGGACAACTGGATGCCGCCGATCTGGCCTCACGGCTCGATGACCAGACGGCCTGCGTGATCATTCAGTCGCCGAATTTTTTCGGCATCGTCGAAGACATCCCGCAGGCGGCAGAAATCGCGCACGCCAGCGGCGCATTGCTGATCTCCACGTTTGCCGAAGCCGTATCGCTGGGCATTCTGGAGCCGCCGCGCGATGCCGATATCGTGGCGGGAGAACTGCAGTCGTTCGCCATTGCGCCCGGGTATGGCGGTCCCTGCGCCGGCATCATCGCGGCCAGAGAGAAGCTCGTGCGGCAGTTGCCCGGCCGGCTCGTGGGACAGACAACGGACACCCGCGGCAACCGCGCCTTCTGCCTGACACTTGCCGCGCGGGAGCAACATATCCGGCGCGAGAAGGCGACCTCCAACATCTGCACCAACCAGGCGCTCATCGCCCTGATGGCGACCGTATACATGGAACTCTACGGAAAGCAGGGACTGCGGGAACTGGCGACGCAGAACCTGGCCAAAGCTCATTATCTCGGCGCGAAGCTCAGACCGCGCTTCACCGGACCTTATTTCAACGAGTTCGTGGCGGCCGGAGCCAGGCCGCCCGAGGAGATCAACCGGCGGCTGCTCGATCGCGGGATCATCGGTGGCCTGCCGCTCGGCAGATTTTATCCGGAGCTGGCGGACAGCATGCTTCTCTGTGCAACCGAAATGAGCCGGAGGGATCAGATGGACGCGGTGGCGGAGATGTTCCAGTGATCCCGAAGCCCCGTTCGCACGTCAGCCAGAATGAAGCCCTGATCTTCGAGCGCAGCTCGCCGGGAAAGATCGGCTATCAACTCCCGCCGCTCGACGTGCCGGAAGTGGATCCCGCAGAGGCGCTCGGCGCGAAAAATGTCCGGGCGTCGATCGACGGATTCCCCGAAGTCAGCGAAGTGGAAGTGATCCGCCATTTCACGCGGCTTTCCACGTGGAATTACGCGATCGATCTCGGCATGTATCCGCTTGGCTCCTGCACAATGAAATACAATCCGCGCGTGAACGAATTTGTCGCCCGCCTGGATGGCATCGCCGGAGAACACCCACTGCAATCCGATCAGGTTTCGCAGGGCTGCTTGCGAATTTTGTGGGATTTGCAACAGTGCCTGCTCGCGATCACTGGCATGGACGCGGTCACTCTTCAGCCTGCCGCGGGCGCTCAGGGCGAAACGGCGGGCCTGCTGATGATTCGCGCCTGTCTGGAAAGCCGCGGCGATGCGCGCAAGCGTGTGCTGATTCCCGATTCCGCGCACGGCACAAATCCGTCGTCCGCTATTGTCGCCGGCTACGAAGTCCAAAACATCAAATCGAACGAGCGCGGCCAGATCGACACGGACCATCTTCGCGGCATGGTTTCCGAAGAAGTCGCCGCGATCATGCTGACCAACCCGAATACGCTGGGCGTATTCGAAGATCGCATCGCGGAAATTTCAGCGATTTGCCACGAGCGCGGCACATTCGTCTATATGGACGGCGCGAACATGAATGCTCTTGCCGGAGTCGCTCGTCCGGGGGATTTCGGTGTCGACGTGATGCACCTGAATCTGCATAAAACTTTTTCGACGCCTCATGGCGGCGGCGGCCCCGGCGCGGGACCGGTTCTTGTCAAAAAAGAACTTGAGCCGTTTTTGCCTGTGCCGATAGTCGTAAAGAAAGAAGGGCGGTTTGTTTTGGACTCGAACCGTCCGCAGAGTGTAGGGCGCGTTCGCGCGTACTGCGGAAATTTTGGCGTGCTGCTGCGCGCCTTGGCCTATACGCTCGCCTATGGACCCGGCATCCGGCAGGCAACAGAAGATGCCGTCCTCAATGCGAATTACATTCGCAAAGGCATCGAAGACCTTTTCGACTTGCCTTACGACCTGCCGTCAATGCACGAAGTAGTCTTCAGCGATGCGCGCCAAAAAAAACATGGCGTCAACACGATGGACATTGCAAAACGCCTCATCGACTACGGCTTCCATCCTTACACAACAGCATTCCCGCTGATCGTGCCTGGCGCGATGATGATCGAGCCGACGGAATC
>CAZXCO010000055.1:0-1688 GCA_964639095.1 uncultured Solibacteraceae bacterium | reverse complement strand
ACCGGAGGTGGAACGGCGGACGGCGGTGCGGCCTTGTATACTGGCGGCGCGTTGCCGGGAAGCGCGCCGGCGTGCCGCTGTGCAACGGCGGTGGCCCGTGGCCGGAATACCGGTGGCGCGGAATGGACCGTTGGAGCGGGCCGGTAAACGGGCGGCGGGCTTCCAATGGCTGGTTTTGGCTGGTTCATGCCCTGAAACGTAAATTCCCGGAATATGCGGATAAAAGGTTATCGAGGCTGGATCTATTTTACCTGTCTTTCGGTAATTATTCGTAAAACGCGCGAAAAGTCCTTGTTTGCAAAACCGGAATATGTTCCTGGGGAAGCGATCTCACCAGGACTGGCAACCGGCCTTAAGATGTAGAGGTCCTGAATGCGCGGACTGACGGCCTGCTGATGGCCGGATCGTCGAGGTGCAGGAAAGTGCCTTCCTGGCGGATTGTAATTCGCGGAACCGTGCAGGGTGTCGGATTTCGCCCCTTCGTGAAACGGATCGCCGACCGGCAGGGCCTGGTGGGCAGCGTCTACAACACCGGCGACGGCGTTGTCATCGAACTGGAATGCGGGGCGAAGCGCGCCGCAGAGTTCGCGGAAACACTGCAGCGTGAAAAGCCCGCCCTTGCGGTTATCACCGAATGCACCATCGCATCCGACGATCCGGGTGAGGCCCATGGCTCGGGATTCTCGATCGAAGCGAGCCGTCCGATTCCGGGCTCCTTCACGCTGATTTCGCCGGATATCGCAACCTGTGCCGATTGTCTGGCCGAGATTCGCAATCCGGCAGACCGGCGTTTCGGTTATGCATTCACGAACTGCACCAACTGCGGTCCACGTTACACCATCATCCGGGAAATCCCCTATGATCGCGCGAATACCACCATGGCTCCATTTGCCATGTGTCCGGCCTGCGAATCCGAATACAAGGACCCGCGGGATCGCCGGTTTCATGCCGAGCCGGCCGCTTGTCCCTTGTGCGGGCCGAGGCTGAGCGAACCGGTCGAGGACATTGTGTCCGCTCTCGCCCGTGGCGAAATTGTGGCGATCAAAGGTCCTGGCGGATTTCAACTGGCATGCGATGCGCTCTCCGGGGCGGCCTGCGCCAGGCTGCGCGAGCGCAAAAGGAAAAGCCGCAAGCCATTTGCGCTCATGATGCGCGACGCGGAAACTGCGGCCAGGTACTGCACCGTTTGCGCGGGCGAACGCGAACTGCTCGAAAGCCGCGCCGCACCGATCGTTCTGCTCGAACTGCGCGATCGCGACCTGCTTCCGCAGGCTGTGGCGCCCGGCCTCGACCGGATCGGGGTGATGCTGCCGAATACTCCGCTCCACCACCGGCTCTTTGACGGCCCGCTGGAGTGCCTCGTGATGACCAGCGGCAACTTCGCCGAAGAGCCGATCGTGATCGACAACAACGAGGCTCGCGCCCGGCTCGCGCCTCTCGTGGACCGCTTTCTCATGCATGATCGCGAAATCTTCATGCGCGTGGACGATTCCGTTGCCCGCTGGCATGACGGCGCGCCCCGGATGATCCGGCGCGCCCGAGGTTACGCTCCCGAGCCCATCGACTTGAAAATGGCGCTGGCTGACGCTCTGGGCGTGGGAGCGGAACTCAAGAATACGTTCTGCCTGACGAAGGACCATTACGGCATTCTCAGCCAGCATATCGGCGATTTCGAGAATCTGGAAACG
>CAZXCO010000054.1:0-15707 GCA_964639095.1 uncultured Solibacteraceae bacterium | reverse complement strand
AGAGGCAGGTGGAGGCGCTCGGCCGCGCGGGCGACGTGGTTCTGGGGATCACGACCAGTGGAAATTCCGAAAACGTCGTGCGCGCCCATCGGGCGGCGCGCGAGCACGGAATGCGGACGATCGCGATGACCGGAAGCTCGGCGGGCCGGGCCGGCGAACTGGCCGACGTAACAATCCGAGTTCCCAGTGACAACGTGCAGCATATCCAGGAGGCGCACATTTCGATCGGGCACATCCTGTGCGCCATCGTGGAGCGGCGGATAGTCCGTACTCCGGCCGCGCCGATGGTACGCCCGACAGATTAGAAGCCGAAGCCCTGCGTCAGGATTTGAGGCGTGTGAGCGGGTCGCCAATCACCACGTTCATCCAGCTCAGCGCGGGAATGCCGAGATAGAAGCTTTCCGCAAGAATGCGCCCGGAGTAATAGGCCGGCAGAATGAAATCCGGGCGGGGGCAAAACTGCAGATAGGGCTCGAAGACCTGGCCGGAAGCTCCTGTCGCACCCTCGTGGATATAGTCGGCGGTGAGGGTCTGGGGAGCGCCCTGGTACCATGTGCTTCTCTTGCTCCATGCGCCGATTTCCCAGCCGGCGGGGGGCTCCCGGAACGTCCGCGCATCGCTCGAAACAAATTCAGTCGCAATGGCGCCGGGAAGCCAGCCGAAGTGCAGAAAGCGGTGTTTCCGGTCCGTATCGTTCGAGCCCCAGGAGGCATAGCCGATAACGTCCCGGATGCTGGACAACACCGTTGCCGAGTCATCGAGAACGACCCGCTCTGAAGGGAGGAGCAGCGCCGCGGTTCGCAGCCACTGATTGCCGGGGAGTGTATCGCGCGCTTTCAGGTCGATCACGAATTTGCCCGTGTTGCGGGCCACGAGCGCGCGGTCGACGAGAGCCTTCATGTCGCTCATGCTGTAGCCGTCGAGGCGCGTGACCAGATACATCGGAAAGGCCGGATGTTCGAACGACGCGTTCCGGTGGCCGAAGAAAGGGTTGGATATGGGACCGGCCAGGGGGACCCGGGCCGAATGAAGGCCGCCATAGAGCAACGTCAGTTCGGAGTCGACCGAAGCGGCTTCGGTTCGCAGTTCCTCTCCCGGACCGGAAATCCGGAGAGGGACGCCACTGGTCAGGACGATGTAGAGAATCTTTTCCTGCAGCCTGTGGTTCCGGAGAAATGCCCCGACCGGCTGCTCAATGGCGGCGTTATAGACCTGGCGAGAGATTGTCTCCCGTGGATCCGTGTCGATCGTGCAAAGGTTCGCGAGGGGGATTCCCCGGCGCCTCAAGTAATACTCGCCGATCTCCTGCGACGCAGCAGAACGCTTGTTCACGACCACGAGAACCTGATCCGGCTTCTGCGCCGAAGCGATACCAATCGTAATCAGAAAGACCGCAAGGAGCCGGGGGATCACAGGTCCATTCTAGCTTTAACTTCTTACGTTTCAATGGGAAGCCACATCATCACGGAGGGAGGCAGGGTTTGCCCGAATCGGAAAAAACCGTACGGATTTTTCCGGTCGCTGGCCGAATGTTCTCAGATCTCAAGGTATGATAGATCACAGTGGGCCGGTTGCTCAATCCTGACGCTGTACTGCCTCCCGAGACCCCACGTCAGGATCAACGCGGCGGTCGCCTGCGGGCAATCCCGGCGCTGCAGTCAAATCCTTTTGCGACCCCTGCGCCCTCCCGTGCGCCTCAACCCGCGCTACCGCCGCAACCGGCGGAAGACGGACTCTTCACCCTGGCCTACCGGGCGGGGCTTGCGATGCTGCTTGTCCGGGTTGCCGTGCTGCCGGATCTGCTTTTCGCGGTCCTGCATTTCAATACGTACCTGCTCTATCTCGTGGCTCCGCCGGCATTGTTCGGCGCGGTCTTCAAGGGTGCGCTTGGGCGTACCTTCCGGCACACGAGCGCTCGATTGTGGCTTTTGTTTTTCTGCTGGGCGCTGGCGTCTGTGCCGTTCAGTTCCTGGGTTGGAGGCTCCGTCGCAGTAGCGCGGGATTATACGGAATTCTGTTTCCCGCTTTTGTTCACGGTCGCGGGCATGACCGTCGACTGGAAAAAGGTCCGCGCGACCTGCTACGTGATGGGGGCCGCCGGAGTGATTAACATCCTTGCGGCCAGTGTATTTGTCCGGAACGAAAATGGCCGTCTCGATATGGATGCCAGCGGCACGATTGGAAACTCGAACGATCTGGCGGCGCATCTCATCCTTGTCCTTCCTTTCATCCTTTACATTGCGACAGACCGCGCGAAAAACCGATTACTGCGGCTTCTCCTGATTGCCCCGATGGCGTATGCGCTCTGGATTATTTTCGGCACGGCCTCGAGGGGAGCTTTGATCGCCCTGCTGGTGATGTTTCTGTTCGTGCTGCTGCGGGCGTCGGGAAAGCGGCGGGTGGCCGCTCTGGTTCTGGCCGGAACTCTTGCTGCCGCCGTTCCAGTCGTGATTCAGGGCAGCGCATTGACTCGTCTTTCATCTCTGTTCGGCAAGTCGCATCCGGAGGAAGCCGAGGAATCGCAGGAATCGCGCCTTTATGTGCTGCAGCAAAGCCTCCGCTATACGGCGGCGCATCCGCTTTTTGGCATCGGAATGGGCCAATTTCCCAATTATGAGGGGGCGTCCTCCGCTTCAGCAGGAAAGAAAGGGTATTGGCACCAGACGCACAATGCGTATACACAGGTCTCCAGCGAATGCGGCATCCCGGCGATGATCTTTTTCATCTCGGGCCTGGTGGTGGCAATCCGGTCCGTCAGCAAGGTTCATCGGGAGGCCAGGAAAAGGGGCTTCACGGATATCGTCAACGTCAGCTTCTGTTTTCTTCTGTCGATGCTCGGGTATCTGGTCGCCATATTCTTTCTGTCGCACGCTTACTGGTTCGACCTCCCGGTTCTGATTGGTCTGGCGATCGCAATCAGCTCCGCGGCAACGGCAGAGATGGCCGCCGGGCAGTCCAGTCAGCCCATGCCCGCGCCGGGCGGGCCCGGCGTGGCGCTGAGAGCCGGCCGTGTATAACGCAGAAGAAGGTTTCTGCTATCCGCGACGGCGACTATTTCATTCTCAGCAAATTTATTCTCATTTATTGTAAGTTACTCCGGGTGTTCCGGTTGTAACTCCTTGCGGTGCAATAAGCGGTTTGTTACGGGCGGTTCACAGGAAAATGCGGGTGTAGCCTTCGGGCATGAGTTACCGGAACGCGCTCTTTTACCTGGTGACAGTTATCCTGGCCGGCGCAGCGGCGGGGCAGACCAGGATCGATCTGTCGGCACAATCGAAGGCCGTGGATTTCAGCGGTGCTTCGTCCACCAAACCATTTC
This sequence comes from uncultured Solibacteraceae bacterium, assembly GCA_964639095.1. Lineage (GTDB taxonomy): Bacteria > Acidobacteriota > Terriglobia > Bryobacterales > Bryobacteraceae > BOG-234. Next base: position 12,388 of record CAZXCO010000054.1, on the reverse strand, counting down.
AGACCGGTACCGCGCTGCCCGCCAGCTGCACGACGGGACAAATGTATTTTCTGACGACCGAGGTGAACGGCCAGAACACTTATGGTTGCGTCGGGAACAATACCTGGGTGCGTCAATCGGCAGGAGCGCAAAGCACGACCATCAAGAGTTCGGGAGTGCTTGTCGGAGCCCGCCAGATTCTCGATGTATCGGCCGGCCGCGGCGCAGTTCTTTCCACGAGCGACGACGGTCAGGAACTCTACATTCAGACGTCGATCGATACATCGGTCGTCCAGACCCAGGCAGACGAGCAGGCGGGATCGACGCTGCTTTGCAAGTCGAGCAGCACGGACGCGCCCGGTGTGACCTATTCCTGCGCATTGACGCCGACATTGACGGCTTACACGACCGGAATGGTGCTCAACTGGCAGCCGGACGCGAGCAACGCGGGCGGCGCGACGACGCTCAACGTGGACCTGCTGGGGGCGGCGCCGGTCGTCAGGGCCGATGGCGTGACGCCTCTCGGAAGTTCGGACATCGTGACGGGAGAAATGTATCAGATCTGGTACGACGGAGCCGCGTTCCGGCTTCTTTCGGGAAGCGGGGGAGGCGGAACGGGGCAAAGCCAGCCGGCCGGGGCGCTCGCGCCGAACGGCGAATACAGCACTTCTCGCGTCATGGATTCGTCATACTGTCCGAACTGGATGGGCACGTTTACCGGTTCCTCTCCCCTGACGTTCACTTTGGGGGCTCCCGTGCCGGGGTGCGTGATTGTCATTCAGAACAACACGACGCAGCCCATGGCGATCAACGTCACGACGAATGCGGCGCTGCTCAACGGTCAGATGGTAAACGGGAACATTCCCGCCTGCGCGACTCCGGCCAGCGGCTGCCGGGCCGCCGTGATCAAGGCAAACGGCACGACTTCATGGGACATGAGCGGAGGAGGTGGAATTGCCAGAAATATCGGGGTAATCTTCGCCGGCGGCGACCTCGTTTCCGGAGCCGCGATCAATATTCCTTCAATCGATTTTTCCTGCACGCTGTCAAAGGCAACGATCTCCGCAGATGCGGGAACAGCAGCCACTATCAAGCTCTGGAAGAGCGCCGGCGCCGAAATCCCCGGGCCGGGCGACTCCATCAGCACCAGCGGCTTTTCCCTTGCGGGCAGCACGAAATTCACGACGACGAGCATGGCGGATCTGACCACAACCAGTGTCGCCGCCGGCGACTCGCTGACGTTCGATCTCGCGGCGCTGAACGGCAGTCCGAGTCATATCGCGATTGTTATGGAGTGCGACCAGTGAGAACCCTCCTGATTGGCTTTATGCTGGCGCTGACTCCGGCTGCGAATGCCGCCATCGCCTTCGACGCCGCGGCCGGGGGCACGGCAGTGAACATGACCAGTCTCAGTTTCTCCATGACTGTGGGATCGCTTACCGACGGCATCATGGTGTGCGGTGTCAGCACAAATGACAACGGAAGTTACAGTGTTACAAGTTTCACTTACAATTCGGTCGCGCTGACGCAAATCGCATCGCTCGACGTCACAGGCTTCCATCCGATCGTCTATTACTGGCTTGCGTCCCCTGCGGCGGGCACAAATACGGTCAATATCAAGCTCAGCAACTCGTTCCACATCGTTACGGCAAGCTGCGCCTCGTACTCCGGAGCATCCCAATCGCCGCCGCCCGCGTTTTCGAGCACTTCCGGCGGCACATCGCTGACGCTGACGCTGACTACGGCCAAAGACAATTCCTGGTTATCCGCCATCGGCACGGATGCGTCGGGCGATCCCATGTCGGCCGCCGCGGGTACAACGTTGCGGGGTCCGGCAGGCGGCGGCCTGCAACTGGCTGACACGAATGCGCCGGTCCATCCCGCCGGCGCAGCGAGCGTGATTTATGCAGCCGACAGTACGACTAAAGGTATCGTTGTCGAAATCGATCCGGCGGTGCATTCATCGGGCGGTTCACAGATACTGGAGTTCTAAGCCAAAGATAAATACGCGAGTTATCGAATCGTCAGGAATTTGACGCCGGCCGCTCAAATGGATTTGTTTTCCGCTTATATTCAGCGGCAGCCGACTTTTTGCACGCGCAAACCGGAATATGTCAGGTCTTCCGGCGTTCTATTCTTGCACTCTGACGGGAGAACGAGGACAATGTCTCACAGTAAGAGAAAAAAATTGATCAGACTTGCTGAAAAGTTTTGCTCCGGCGGACGCCTCATACCAACCTTGCTGGTTTTTGCGGCGCACCTCGTCGCCGGCCAGTCACTTGTTCTGACGCCGGATCAATTTATACCCGTAGCAGACCCGCAGTTTCCGGCCGATCACTCCTGGAGAGTGGAATTTCAACTTCACGACTGGACGTTACCCAAAGATAGTGTGTCGCGACTGATCAGTCTTGAAGGAGTAGGGTTCGTCGCATTCATACGTCCGGATGGCCGCCTGGATCTGGAATCTGAAAACGATCAGACAGTGGAGCGGGAGCCGTGCTTTGTGACCACCACAGGGCTGAGGGATGTTCTTATACGATTCCAGCGGGACGTTTCAGGCGGAAAGATAAGCTGTGAGCTGTGGAATTACGATGGCACCGGATATAACACCAGTACCATAACGATCAAGAGCGCTGGAGTTCCGAAATACACCGGAGGCGGTCTCGGGGGCGGAGCAACAGCCTCGCTTGGATTCATCCATGTCTTTACAACGCTTGTTCCGCTTGGCAGCCGTCCTCCCGTAACTGCGGACAAAGGCGACTGGACAAACTTAACATTCGACACGAATTTGAATGACTCCTCCGGGAACGCCCACAATGGAAGCGGCACAGCAGTCTATGCGGCAACTCCCGATCAGGTTCCGGTTGCGGTGCCCAAGACTTATGGAGCGCCTTTCTGGTCCAACTGGACTTCCCTCCGGGCAGGCTTCCCCGTACGACTCGACGGTTCGTCGAGCTTCAGTCTGGCGGACGCAAGCTCCGCAGTGAGCTTTCGCTGGCAGCAACTGAGCGGTCCTTCGACACTCATCTGGCAGAATCGGAATTCCGCCGTTCCGACGGTCACGGGTCTTATATTCGGAACCTACTCATTTCAGCTTCAGGTTACCGATTCGGCAGGAAGGAAGGCAGCGGCAACACTTACAGCAGGAGCGGTGGCGACAGATTCCAACGGAGTCGTGGTTCAGGCGAATCCGGCGGCCGACGCCATCTTCGGGCCCATGATTGCTTTCGGAAAGAACCCATGGTCCTGGGCGGACGAAAGAAATCTCAGGATGGAAGACCTGCAGCGGAACGCCTATGCAACGCCGCCGACATGGTCGACGCCGGCCGAGAAGGCCACGGTCGATTACAAGTTTTTCGATCCATATGCTGGTAATTCCAGTGCAACCGCGCTCTCCGCGGATATCACCGATACGACGCTGACGATTGCGGTGACAAGCGCCTCCGCTCTCGATCTGACTACGCTGCCGACAGAGATTCTGGTCGGCGCCACAGCATCCTGGGAGATTATCCGGATCTGCTCGGCTTCGGGGAACACACTGACGGTTTGCTATGACGGACGCGGCTATCATTATGGGGTCAACGGCAGCTATGTGCGGCCGGCCAGCGCATGGACATCCGGCACGCGGGTATGGCAGGCCAAGGTCACGGGAACGAATACTCACTTTCTGACCACAATGTGTTCGTTCGGGCAGGGCTGGCCCGTAGCCGCCAACCGCGCGGTCACCTCCGCCGGAACAATATCTGTTATGCCTGGATCCGCCACTGTCACAGGGAACGGGACGGCGTGGGACGGCACTCAGACTTCGCTGGCAATCGCTGTCTTTGCGACTCACGGCGGAGTTCCCTTCACATTTTTCTCCTACGTGACAGCGGCGAGTGGATCGTCGCTTACGCTCGCGAGACCGTTTCCCGCCGACGCGGACGCCGGCTCGTATTCGTACCGCATATTCAGCGACCAGAGAAATGTCGTGCTGCATTACGTCCGGGCGGACTCAACGGATGGAGATATCTACTTCCCGACGGCCGGGTGCGAAAGCGACACGTCCCTCTATCTCTATTTCGGCTGGGACAATGGTTACAGCGGCCAGCACGATCCGGTGGCTGCCTACTCTTATATGGACGGCGCCGGGTACACGGGCGACTTTTCCCATAATTACTACGACATGGGCCTGGCCCACTATGCCTTCTATTTCCGGTCCGGTCTGAACCAGGCGCTGACAGCAGCACGAAATATCGAGGACTACTGGCTGCGCTATCCGGAGAACGCGCAGGGCGATGCCGGAGGCGTCCCGCGCGACCGCGGAGTCCTGGGCGTCTTCGCGGCGGCGGTGCTCGACGGGGACCGGGCTTCCAACTGGTCGGGGTTGCGGACATACGCCAATCAGGGACTGCAGGCGGCACTGCGGAATAACTGCGATGACGACTTGCGCGAGACCGCATATCAGCTCAGCTGGCTTGCGCTCGCCGCGCAGTTCGATCCCGATCCGGCGCAGCGAGCGATGTGGCAGAGCGGTCTGTCAACCGCCTCATATAACCGCGACAATAACTGCAAGCGACCGGACGATTCGTTCGCCACGGGCTTCTACTGGAATCCAGGTTCGCTGAAGATTTCCACCACACAGAACTCACAGACGGCAACCGCTGTAAATGGCACATTCCCGTCGAATATGTGCTACAGCACCACTCACGGTACGGGAGTCGCCACGAACGGCTCGGCGCTGCTCACGGCCCTGACGAGTGCGTTCCTTCCGCCATCAGGGAGCTACAAGCTGATTGTCGGCGGGACGCTCGGCGGTGCTCCTTATGACCTGGTAACTCAGTTCGATTACAACTCTCCGGAGAGCCTTACAATGGCCGCACTCTGGCCAGGGGACAGCGGGGTGGTTTACTGGTCAATCGAGAATAATGACAACAGTAGCTATGTTCTGACTATTGCACAGGGACCCGACGATACCGCCAACTTCGGACATATCACGAGCTGCTCGCTGATCGACTCGACTCACATCGAGTTATACCGGCCATGGCCAACAGGCAGCGGCACATTCAGCTATTTCGAGTACAACCTCGTCGGGCGGGGAACACAGACATTCATGGCGGGCATCAAGTCGCTCCAGATGAGGTATGCCAGTCAGGCATATGCTCCGTACCAGACACTGGCGGCCGGTCTGGCGAACTGGGTCGGGACGGTTGGATTCGACCCGGCGACAAAGGGGATCTACTACGGCCGAGGATTTCCACAATGCGAGCCGGCGGTCACGGACAGCGGTATAACCGATGTGCAGTACCGGGTCGTTTCGTGCATTGAGAACTCGGATAACCCGACATACGCGGAAGAGGCGCGGGCGCGAAACGCAGAAGCACAGAATGCCATGACAATGATGTATCTGGCCAATCCGACTGATAAGAACAGATCGATTGGGGATACCTTCTATGGAGCTACCTACGGTGCTTCCGGATATACGGCGCAAGGTTATTTCAGCGACGGTACAACCTCCAGTAACCTCGATGACGTGTCTCTGGGATCTTATAAATGGCCGGGCTTCTTCTTTGGCATCGGTATGGCTCACCAGTGGCCAGCCGTGCGGCTTGGCGGGGCGGCGCCGCCGCAATACCGCACGGTTTACATAAGCGTGAATCTAACAACCGGCAGTTCCGCCAGAATACTGGTCACCGCGCCTTCAGGGGCCACCCAGGCGTATTCGTGTGGCAACACCTCACCGTGCCCGGTCAAGGTGGACGATCGTCAGGGCGCGCACTGGTACCGGATTCAATATTTGTCCGATGCCGGAAAAGTGGTTGCGCAGTCGGCCCCCGATCTCCTGAGCGTTCCCGGGCAAGCGTTGCCCCAATAGAGGCAGACGCGATTCGCCGGCCCGTGAAGTCCGCGAGCTGCCGGCCATCAGACCCGGAGCCGAAGATTCCGGCAGACAGTCAATTCGCCGGCGCGCTTGAGATCGAAGTCGAAGTCGCTCAGCGCGGAAAAGAACGCCTGTTCGCAATCGGGGCCATGCAATTCGATGCAGATGTTCCTGACGCGAGGGAGCCATTCCCGGGACGATGCCTGAAACACCGCGAGCTCTCCGCGCTCGATATCGATTTTGAGAAGATCGACTGTCTCTGCCTGCGCCATGTCGAGAATGGTGCCGACGTCCCAGCCCTCTATGAAGGATTTCTCCCCTTCGGCCGGGAGAGTTACTTGTTTCGACCACTCCAGTCCGTCCCGAAATGGTTCGCTTGAAAAGCACAGTTTCGTGCATTCGGACCATGCCGCGCCGTGCAGTATGCGCGCCCGCGCACCGTAACGGGCCAGGTTTTCCCTGCACATGGCGACGTTTTCGTCGTCCGGCTCAACCGCGACAACGCGAGCATTCGGGAATCGGCTGAGAAAACAGGCAGACGAGAACCCTACATTGGCGCCCAGATCGATTACAACGGACACGTGGTTAAGATCGCGGACGCAGGCATACTCATCCGCGATAAAGATCTGTTCGAAGAGCATGAGGTCGCTGGTCCCCTGAAGGCGCACCGTCAGAGGCTGCGATGTCTGGCGAGGCCTGACTCGCCACGCGGACTGCCGCCCGAGTGCCAGCTTCTGCTTCAGCCGGAACCAGTACCACCTCAGGGTCACGAATGTTCCAGAACACTTCGCGGAGTTTCTCAGTATGTGAATGTGTCTTGTAATCTGGCTGCCCGTGTTCCTTGTGTTTAAAGCCGGCGGAGAAGAGGTTGCGCCACGGCGATGTCAGACGCCGGCTCGGGAGTGGACACGGAGTCTCTCTACCACTTCGCCGACCAGTTTGCCGAAGCGATCCGCGTCGAGATTGCGTTCCGCGAAGTCCCGGGCGCCCTTCGAAAGTCTCTCGATTGCGGCCGGGCTGGATCGAAGCAGTTCGATTTTCTGCGCCCACGCACTCGCGGGTGCGTCACGAGCCATCAGGAATCCTGTTTCGCCATCCCGAACGACATCGCGAATCGCCCCGACATCATTGGCCATGCAGGGCAGGCCCACCGAGAGCGCTTCGGCGAGAACCTGCGGCATGTAATCCTGCTGCGTGGGAAGAAGAAGCAGGTCGCTTTCCCGATATGCCTGGCGGACCTGATCCCGATTCAGCCCCCCGACCCAGACGGCCCCCGAAGGCAGGACCCGATTTCTCAGGACCACGTCATTCGAGACAATCGTGAGGGTGCACCACCCGGAAAGGGCCTCGGCAAAGAGGCGCAACAGAAAGTCCCCGCCCTTCCTGACAAAATCGTTGCCCACAAAGAGCAGACGCAGGCGATCTGCGGACTTTCTCGTTCCGGGTGTCCAGAACTTCAGATCCTGAGGGGCCAGAGTTACGAAGCAGCGCTCCCGCGGGATTCCGTAGTGAGAGACGAGCGCGTCCGCGCAATCCGACCCCATCGGCAAAAAGCATTTGAAGTCGCGCACCGCTTTGCGAAACGGCACATCGTGAATTCCGGTCGCCAGAGCCCGCTTCCAGCCGCCGCTTCCACGACGGCGCACTTGATCGTCTACTGTCTTGGGAACCGCGTCCATCAGCGCCGCGGCGGGAATGCGCTGAGCGAGCCGACGGAACTCGATGACGAATTCCCAGGTATTCACCAGCAGAAAATCGAAATTATCCTCGCGCAATTCGCGCATTTTCATCCGCGCTATATGACGGCTCTCCCACGCAGCGGTTGTGCGAGACCAGCGGCCCGCCGGATAACGCTGATAATCGTCGATCGTCAGCAGAACGCTCGTAATATCGAGGCCATCCAATCCGTTGAGGGCGTCACGGAGAAGCTGAGCCGTAGCCTTATTGCCGAGAAGAGCTGTAAAAATGCAGAGTATTCTGGAGCGGGTCATGAAACAGGGCGCAATATCCAATCTTAGGCCGTGCCTTTTCTTCAGCGCGACCCAGGCGCCCTGGGGAGACTGATCAGATTCGCCAGCAACTGGTATGCGCCATCGGTTCCGGCCGGCAGTTGCCGCCACAACCCGAGCCCAAGATAGATCCATCGTCCCTTGCCGACGGTCGCCTCCACGAAAGATCCGAGCTTCACGCCGGGATTATCCTTGAACGAATCCACCATCGATACCAGGTCGACGTATCGTTTGTCCTTCTCTCCGAGGAAGTAAAGACCGCGCTCCTGCACCCATCCGGCCCACGCTTCCGGCCCGATTCTGTTCGGGAAAGTGAAGACGGGATTGTCCGGCGCCAGCACCTTGACCGGCGCCGTTTCGTCGGAGATCCGGTTATTGCTGACTTTGGCCGGCCACGGCCCGTACTGCGACTGGTTGAACTCCATCTTGTTGTATTGAACGATCACCGTTCCGCCGTGGTTGGCGTAGTCGAGGAGGCGCTGGTTGTAGGCACGCAGGTCCGCGCGCCGCTCATAGGCCCGCACTCCGGTAACGATCACGTCGTATTTCGAGAGGTCTCCGCCGGCCAGTTCGTCCTGATCGATGAACGTCAGTTTCGCTCCCAGTTGTTCAATCGCCTGCGGCACCTGATCGCCGACGCCGACGATATAACCCACGCTGATCCCCGGAGTCGTCTTCACATCGACAACCCTGACGGAGACCTCAGCGGGTTTGATCACCTGGCGGCGCTGGATGTGCGGGTATTCGATCTCCTGGTATCCCGCGGTGAATTTCTCATTTCCCGTTGCGCGTGAAGTGACGACGGCGCGCAGCGTATACTCACCGGTTTTCACGCGGGCCGGGGCGGTGACCTGAAAACGTGCGGAGAGCGATTCATCCTCGTGCGCGAAACGGATCTCCTGGGTTTCGGGAGTCACGCGCCAGCCGGCCGGCGCATCGAGGGCCACCGTGGCCTGCGCGGCGCCCTTCGTTCCATTCGTGACCGCCACGCTGATCTCGCGCGTGACCGCCTGCCCGTCCGGCACGACGGCAAGCGGCGGCGTGACCCGCACCGAAAAATCGGGCACCACGTTCAATTCCATGCGCTTGTCGCCGTTGTAGATATCCTTCACATAACGGAACTCCACCGGCAATTCGCGTGTCACATCGACAGCCCCGGCTTTTACGTGGAACGTTACGCGAAATGGCGTCGGCGCGAACGGCACGCCAAACGGCACGCCGGGATCGAAAATGTTGATGGCCTGGTTTTCCGGGTGCTTCCAGTAATTGTCAGTGAAGTAGGGTGTCGTCGGCTTCGCATTCTTCGGCACATGGGCCTCGACGGTGCAATTGAAAACCGCCTCCTTTTTCACCGTGCCCGTCTTGCAGGCCGCGGGGGAGTCGAAGCCGGAAACCTGCACGCCGGTCACGCTGACATCGGAGGCGCCCCGGTTCGCTGCGAGCAGAGAAACCTTTACCGGTTCGCCTGCGATCACGAGCCCGTCGTCAGCCACGGCATCGAACGTCAGGCCATGGGCAATCAGCACGGCATTCTCGTAGTCGCGCTCCTTGAGGCCAAGGCGGAAATCCATTTCATAACGCGCCGAGTCGCTCAGGGGCATGGAGGCAAGCCGGGCGCGGAGCGCGCGCACGGCAGCCAGGCCCGCTTCGGCCGGTGCGGCCGTGCCGGCGTCATTTCCGTTGTCGAACGCCGTCTGGGCCCGCTTCGCCTCCGTCACGATCGCCGCGAGGCCCGCGGTCAGAGCCGACGGAGGATTGGGTCCGGCGTATTGGGCCAGTCCGGCGAGGCTGGTGTCAAGGCCGTCGAAGAGCGAAGTCTCGTCTTTGACGCTGGTATGTCCCGGTCCCATCTGCCCTGGGATCGTGCTTTCCATGAGTTGATAACCGGCGATGTTGGGTCCGCCGCGTCCGCCCGGAACGCCGGGCAGGGGAGGCAGGCCGGTCATGCCCTGGCACTTATGATTGCTCCGGGCGTCGACTCCGATATCTGACCAGGTACGGCCCAGGAGCGGATCGTACGTGGCGGTATTGACGCGTGCAAGCTTCGGCAGCGGCGCCGGAGGTGCGGCCGGGGCGGGCGCGGCGCCGCTTCCTGCTCCTCTGCCGCCTCCCCTGCCTCCGCGGCCGGCGCCTCGACCTCCGGCGTTCGCCGGCGGCCGCGCGTAAGTGAAGTAGAGCTTCTTCGGCTGCCACGGCCGCAGCCCTTCCCGAATCTGCTCCGGATACTTCGAGGGATCTCCGGCCGCGAGCCAGGCTTCGTGCACCAGAATCGTGGTCGCCTCATGGGCGCGATCTCCTCCGCGGCCCTGGATGTTCATCGTCAACACCACGTCGGGGCGCAACGTTCGCATCAACCGCACATAATCGCCGACGATGTCTTTCTCGCCCCACTTGCGGATGACCTCCTGCGGATCGAACGAGTAGCCATAGTCAATGGCCCGCGTGAAATACTGCTCGGCGCCGTCGATGCGATGCGCCGCGAGCAACTCCGCCGTGCGCAGGACGGCGATGTCGCGGAAAAGCTCCGGGCCGATTTCGTTCTGCCCACCGTCGCCGCGATTGTTCTGGACATCGATCGAACGCAGCCCCATGCCGCGGCCGTAATAGGCGAGCAGCGCGTTATTCTCGTCGTCAGGATGCGCCGGGGCCTGCATGAAGGTCCCGGAAACGTTCAATTTCCGCAGTGCCAGCCCAAGGGCCACATGGCCGCTGTCCTGGGACACCAGGGAGAATGTCATGCGGTTCTGCGCCCGCACGAGCGCGCTCTGCGGCGCTATGATGAGCAACCCGAATCCAACGGCGCAGATGCCGATCAAAATGGCCAGAGTGCGTTTCATAACTCATTACATTATTGCGAAGACCGCACGCTTTATTGCAAAGCCTGCGTTTTTTCCGCCACGCAGCCGGACTTTGCCGGTCAGCCGCCGGTGATACGCGCCAACGGCGCGGCGTCGATGCGAGCCAGCTTCGCCGCGCTGATTGCCTGCCCGACGTGGCGCTGACCGTGTTCGGCGATGTGGATCGCTAGACTGACCGCCGTCGTCTGCAGCCGCTTGCGCCCGATCTCCCGCACCTCACCGAAACGGTCGGGCGTCAGAGAACGGACCATCTCCTCGTAGCGTGCAAGCGCGCGGCGGACCGCGGCGATGAGTTCCTGTGCCGTTTCAGTGCCCGATTTCTCGCCCTGCAGCGCAGCCACTTGTTCCTGAGTGAGCTGCCTGCCTTCGAGATAGGTGCAGAGCCTTTCGATGCTTCCCGCCAGATGTTTCGCGTGAAAACCGGCCGAAGTCGTGCCGCCCGGCGTAGCCCAGATCTGTTCCGTTGTCAGCGGCGCGAGAGCCCGCTCCAGATCCTCGCGGATGTGCTCGCTGGCCCGCAGAAGATGCCCTGTAACGGGATCGATTCCGGGGACGATGCCGCGCATCCATGGTTCAGGGAGGGGTTCAGGCAGGGGCTCGGGTTCAGGCATGAGGTTCCGGTCTATCGTTTGTCGACCACGACTACACCGCCCTTGACCACCACTTTGGTCTTCAGCCAGTTCCAGTAGCCTTCCAGCGGGTCGCCGTCGAGAAGAATAATGTCGGCGAGTTTACCCGCCTCCAGCGTTCCGAGCTGATCGCTCATCTGAATATACGACGCCGTATTGGGCCCCATCATTTTGATCAGGTCCCGCATGGAAAACATCACGTTCAGCATTTTCAGCTCATGGTCCAGACCGGCCTTCGCATCGTAGGTCGTGTCCGTACAATAACCAAGCATGACGCCGGCATCCCACACTGTACGCGCGTTGACCGGCATATATCCCGCTTCCTCGCCCAGCCGGACGCCGTTAACGATCCCTTCCGGCCACGGCTTTCCATCCCGGAAGCGCGGTTTGTTGTCATTCGCGAACACTCCAAATACGGGCGCGCCAAAACTGACGGTCCCCAGCACCTTCACGCCGGCGGCGGCCACCTTTTGGGCGTCCTCTTTGCTCACCCAGTCCTTATTCGGAAGGTGAACCAGCAGCGGCACGCCCGCATTCACGGCGGCCATCATCGCACTCGAGCTTACGGCATGGACCTGCACCATCACACCGGCCTTCCTGGCTTCATCCACCACGGCCCGGAGCACTTCAAGCTCCTTCTCCGTCGGACCGGGTATGGGAGTCAGAGCGATCTCACCGGTGAACCGCACGCCCAGCGCTGCCATTTTCCGCACCTCGGCGCGGGCCGTTTCCGGCGTGTTGTTATTCAGCCGCAGCGTGCCGGAAGGGATAATCCGCGGTCCGTTGATGAGACCTCTTTCGATGTGATCGCGAAGGGTAATGTTTCCTTCCGCTGGACCGCCACCGGAGAGGATTGTCGTGTAACCGGCTTCGAGAAGCGACTGCATCTGCGCCTTCTCGTTTGGCCCCGTGTTGATATGTTTATGCGCGTCGATGAATCCGGGCATAGCCGTCATGCCCTTTGCATCGATGACTTTGCCGACCGGGGCCGCCGCGGCGCCGGGCGCGACCGACACGATCTTTCCGCCGCGCACGACGATCGATCCGCGCTCG
>CAZXCO010000053.1:0-5698 GCA_964639095.1 uncultured Solibacteraceae bacterium | reverse complement strand
ACTCCATCTCGATCCGCGAGCCCTTGAACTGATCGAGAATCGCACTGAGGGAGGCGCCTGCGTTCACGGTAAAGGGAAAGTCGGTGAGCTTCTGCGACAGGGGAACGCTGGAATCGTAGCGAAGTCCGGTGACCTTGCCGCCCTGGTCGTTGATGGTGAGCGACTTCAGGACGTCGTTCATCTCATCGGCCTTGAAATCGAGGCGGGCCGATTCGCCGGGGCCGAGCGAACCGCTGCGTTCGAAATAGCCGACGCCGTGCTTGTAGAGAATGACGGTCCGGACCGGCAATTCGGCCGCAGGAAGCAGAATTGCGAAAAATATCGCGGCGATAAAACTTCCGATTTTCATAAGCGCTCGCATACGCCGGTGTAGACGGCAGCCCGATATCCGGAGTTCCGCGGATCGGATTCCGCTATTCCCCCATGACCTTGATGATGACGCGTTTGGATCGCTGGCCATCGAACTCGGCATAGTAGACCTGTTGCCAGGGTCCGAAGTCCAGCCTGCCCTTGGTAACAGGAACGATAACTTCGTGGTGCACGAGAAGGCTCTTGAGATGGGAATCGCCATTGGTTTCGCCGGTCCGGTGGTGCCGGTAGTTTTCGCGGAAGGGAGCGAGACCCTCCAGCCATTCGTCGATATCGCGGATCAATCCGTCTTCGGCATCGTTGACGTAGACCCCGGCGGTGATGTGCATGGCCGAAACCAGAATCATGCCCTCAGTGATGCCGCTCTTGGCCAGGGCCGACTCGACCTGGGGCGTGATGTTGATGTATTCACGATGTTTACCAGTGCGAAAGGTCAGATACTCGGTATGGAAGCGCATACGAAGATCATAAGGTCGATTACCCCCGGTATTACCCGACGCCTTGACACGCATCCGCCGCAGCCGTCAGACTTGACTTTATCGTGCAATTGGGGGTTTACGTACTGCTTGCCGCGTCCGTCTGCGCCGGGATTGTGTCCGCCCAGACACCGACAGGAACACCGACGACGGAGAGCGCGGCGGAACCCTTTCATCCGTCGGCAACGGACGGGAGCACGAACCAGCCGGATGCCGCGCCCGCGCCCCTGTCACCGCCCACGCCTTTGACCCCGGTGGAGAAGCGCGATCAGGAGATTCGGCGGTACGATCCTCTGGATCGGGGCACTGAGGGTGAGGCCAAAAGTAAAGATAAAGTAAAGGCGAACCGGGACGTAAAAAAACGTCTGGATGAAGACAGGGTCCCTACTCCGGGTTCGATTGCCGCTTCGGAAAAGGATCAGCAGGAGGCGGCGGAGCGGTCGGGGCCGCATGTGGAGGATGACCCGAGTGCGCCGGCTCAGGAGTACACGGGTCCGGCTGTTCTGAGCAGGATGTATACGATTAACCGGCCGCTCATTCCGCAGTCAGTGACGTGGGAAGAGTCGTTCGGCGTGAGCAACGTTTACGACACCGGCATTACCAAACCTGTCCGTGCGGATGGTTCGTCCGGCAATGAGCCGACCCGCCTGATTGGGAACGAGGTGAGATGGAGTCTCGCCGGACGGCACAGGTTCCGGCATGATGAATTCGGCTTCAGTTACCAGGGCGATGTCTCCCGGTACTCGGGATTCAACGGTTACGACGGGGCGAATCAATCGCTCGGAGTCGATTACCGGCACATGCTGTCGCATCATCTTTCGTTGAATGTTTCCGGCGGCGGTTCGATTTTTTCGCAGAATTACATCCTGGAGGGCCAGATGGCGGGCCCGGACAGCATCGCCGACGTGAATATCGGGGGCAGCCCGAACATCGAGCTTTACGACACAGGGATCAAGCAGTTCACGTCTCAGGCGGACCTGACCTGGCAGAAGACCAGCCGCCTCTCGTTTAATCTGGGCACGACGTATTTCGGGATCACGCGCAATTCGCCGGACCTTCTGGGAGTGACCGGTGAGCAGGCCCGAAGCGATGTGACGTACCGGTTGACGCGCAGGACCACCATCGGGACCTATTATTCTTTCAGCCACTATTTGTTTCCGCACGGATTCGGAACCAGCGACACGAACTCCGTCGGCCTGATTTATTCGTACGCGCTGAGCCGCACGGCGCAAATCCGTTTTCGTGGAGGCATTTCGAGGGTTGAGACGCTCGGGCTGCAGACGGTCCAGATCGATCCGGCGATCGCAGCTCTGCTGGGGGAGTCATTCGGAGTCATCGATTCCTACAACAAGCTCAGAACGAGCGAATATTCGGTTCAGTTTGTTGAGGACTTTCGCCGGGGATCGACGTTGTCTTTCGCGTATGCAAGAGGGATCTCGCCGGGGAACGGAGTCTTTCAGACATCCCAGCAGAAATCGGTGAGCGGCACATTCAGGATGAGAGTCCTGCGAGCCTATGCCTTCACAACGAGCATTGGCAGGGATACCCTGCAGTCGGTCGGGGGGATTCTGGGGAACTATGACAGCGCGTACGCCAGGGTGTCGCTGGACCGGAAATACCGGGCAGGGATCGGGCTGAATTTCACGGTGGATTACCGCTATTTCGATGTGCTGAATTTCGGTTCGCTGCGCAACGAGGTGCGAGTCATGTCGGGCATTACATGGACCCCGGAGAGCGGACGACTCTGGCCGTTCTGAGCCGTTCAGGGTGAAGGGGAATTTGCTACTCTGGTAGGGACTGGCGAACTGCGGCGCTATCGTCTAACGGTTAGGACGGAGCCCTCTCAAGGCTTAAATACGGGTTCGATTCCCGTTAGCGCTACCATGTTTTCAATAATTTACAGCCGTTTTGATTACACCTGATCACACATTTGGAATTCCTAAGCCCGATCTGCCCCCAGATTGCTACACTCGATCCGGCATAGAAGCAGGTGTTGTCGATGTATCTCTTACAGTTCCTGAAGCAGGCGGCGCGTTCGGAATCCCCGACGATCGGTGAAGTGTCGGTCGAACACCGGCTCCTTTGCAGCGGGGAGCTGTTTAACGCCCGTGTCATGACGGCAGACTGGCGCAAGAGCGATGTCACGCGTGTCCTCTCGCGGTCTCCGTTCGAACTCTTCGTGACCAGCCGCCCGTTCGATTCATATCCCCAGGAACTGTGCGCACGTTTCAGGCTGAACTACGAAACTGAAAAAGCGGAGGCCGCGCGGGCGTCTTTCGTGCGTTCCTTCCTGCCCGACGATGAAATTGTCGAAGACTTGTGCTCGATCCTAACGTTGCTGGCGCGGCGGCTGATCGTCCCCGTTGTGAAAACGCGCGAACAACACGAACAGGAAGTAACGGCCCTCGGATCTTTCGGCCGGGACATCCCGTTGCCGCTGACAGAAACAACCGCGCCGAGTTGGAAGCCGCGCCACTCGGTGGTTATAACGAGGGGGCCTCGCGAACAGGAAGTTACCAGCTACGAGCCGCCGCCGCTGGCTGTTTATCCGGATGTGCTCGAAGCTTTCCTTTTGAAGTTGCCGTCGCTTGCGGAAGGCGAACGGATCATACGGGCCGCGCGCTTGTACCGTGAGGCGTTGGAGCTCATCGAGACGCGGCCGGACTCCGCATACCAGTTCCTGATTTCGGTTGCCGAGACGATGTCGAATGCCGCGCTGCCGGATTACGCGCCGCCGCGAGACGAAATCCTGCAAAACGAACGCGCGGTTCGTGAGATGGCCATCCAGTTCGGCCTGACGCAAGACCAGGCGGATGAACTCGCCCTTGCCGCTGCTCGTGGCAATCCCTGGACAAAGCGGAAATTCAGGGCCTTCCTGTCGGACCGGATCAAGCCCGAAGAACTCCTGACGAAAGACACAGTGTTCCACCCGCTCGAACATCTATGCCCTGCGACCGAGAAATTCTCGAAAGCGTTGGGGAATGTTTACGACCTGCGGTCGGGCAATTTGCATGAAGGCAAGCCGATGCCCCGCGACACGCGGATCGGCACCGGCCCGATGATCAAGGTGCGCGACCTGCCGTTAAACCCGCTCGCAAAGCCTGACGTTCCGCCCGTCGTGTGGTTCGAGCGGGTGGTATCGCTCGCGGTCCGGCGGTTCATCCAATACGCGTCAATGGGATCGAGTCCGTTCGGGGACCCCGGTATGGCCGACGAGACCGAAGCATCAGCGAGAAGCACCGGCTGACTTTGATCCGGCGCGGCGCCTCTGTTTAGCGGGTCGATTATCATTCGCGGTCTTGCGCTGGCGATTGTCGTTCGCGGCCCTGCCGTTCTTCTGAAACTTTTCCCATGCTTCCGCGGCGGCATCGTCATGGCCGGGCATGGCATGGGCGTAGACCGTTGCGATGACATGCGGGTTCGTATGGCCGAGGCGCTTGCTGACGTCGGTCAGCGGCACGCCCGCCGCGAGCAGGTGCGAGCCGTGCGTGTGACGCAGCGTATGAAGACTGGCGCCTTTAGGCAGTTTCAGGTTCCGGAACAGAAGCGACACGGCGGCGGAGATAGTATCGGGCTTGAGCGCCGAGCCGTCCGGGTTGCAGAAGATGAAATCGCCCTGGTAGCTGGCCCCAAAATGATCGCGGTATTTCTGCTGGGCCTTGCGGTGCGCCGGAAGCTTCTTCAGCGCCGAGCCCGGAATGGTGACGACGCGGAACCTTTGTTCTTGGGCTCCTTGAGAAACGCCTGCTCTCCGACCTGCGCCAGTGAGCGCCCGATCATGAGGCGATTTCCGTCGAGATCCGGCCACTGCAGGCCGAGCAGCTCCCCTCGCCTCGCCCCGGTGGCGGCGTCCAGTTCCAGAAAGACGCCCATGCCCCACGGCGCATCGGCGGCGGCGATGAGTTGTTCCTGCTGCTCGATCGTGAGAACGAGGCCTTCCTTTTTCTTCGGCACGGGCGGCTCCGACGCCGGGACCGGGTTGACCTCGGCGATGCCCCACCGGATGCCGCGCGTGTAGGCGCTTGAGACCAAGCCAGCAATATTGCGGACTGTCTTGCGCGAAAGGGGCTTGCCCGCTTTGCGGCCCCTGCCCCCGGATGCGAGCAGTCGGTTCCACTCGCGCGAGAGGTGCAGCGGCCTGATCTTGGGGAGCTCCATGTTCATCAGGTCGCTATCCAGATAGTCGGCCATCTCACGATAGCGCTTGAGAGTCTTGGCCCCGAGGGCCTTCTCGCCATGCTGGTTGAAAAACTCCTTGAGGAGCCCCGAGAGTGTGCCGGGCAGCTCCGAAGGCGTGGCTTTCTCCAGGTTGTATTCGCGCTGCTTCGTGAGTTTTCGGCAGGGGTGCGCAAAGCAGGCGGGGCCAGGGCGGCGGGAGCCGTTTACGACAACAAAAGTTGTCGTCCGCGTGAGAAGCGGAGCAACTCTTCTGCCCCCATCACGGGATTCTCGGGCCAGGGTTCGCCTTCCATTTCGTCGTCAGGGTCATCGATGTCCAGATCTCGAATCATTGTGGGTTGATCCCCTGACGTGGCATCGAGACTTTCTTGCACGAACTCCCATGGTGGGCAGGATGGCAGTGTCTCCTGCTGAAAAACGCGAGAGGCCATAATCGAGGGAGCAATGCCTCCGCCGCACCATCCGCACATTTCGGCATACCGGAAAAACGCCCCATCGAGGCATTAGCTGCACGAGCCTCACACAGGGGGCACTCCGGCATTGGTCACAAAAATTGCTCGACTGTTGCTTTCATATTTCCATAGTTATAGAATTATCGGTGAGATGGCGACGAAACCGACGGAAGAGGAGATTACGCGTTTCGCGGACATGTTCTCCGCTATGGGGACAGGCCC
>CAZXCO010000052.1:0-2704 GCA_964639095.1 uncultured Solibacteraceae bacterium | reverse complement strand
GACGGCGTGAGCGGCGGCGAGCATGGATGCGCCCGTCGCCAGTCCATCGTCGACCAGAATGACAGTGCGGCCGGCGATCCGGGGCGGCGGACGGTCATCGCGATAGAGAGCCTCGCGCCGCTCGATCTCGCGGCGTTCGCGCGCGACGATTCGATCGATGGCGCCGGCGGAAATACCGAGTTCATCGATCAGAGCCTGGTTCAGGATGGCGGATCCGCCGCTCGCGATCGCACCCATCGCGAGTTCCTCGTGGCCGGGAACGCCCAGCTTTCGCACGATGAAAACATCGAGATCGGCATCCAGCGCCCGCGCCACCTCGAAGCCGACCGGGACGCCGCCGCGCGGGAGCGCCAGCACCAGCGGGTGAGCGGCCGTGATTACCGGCCTGAGGCAGCGGGCCAGTTCCCTTCCCGCCTCGGCACGGTTGGCAAACCGCCGGCTTTGAAGATCCGTCGTTTCCCTTTCACGCATCTGCTTTGAGGGAGCCGCCGCAATTTTCATTCCTCTGCCTGGGGATGTTCGGCCGGACCCCTCGCAACGTGGGGAACGGCACAAATTGCGCGGCGAACTCGCGGCAGGATTGTACAGGATGCGGGACTTTCGCGAAATCACCTATGATTATGAAGAATGAGCCTGACCGGAGGCGATTCGGGAGATTCCACGGTGGAACAGGCTTCTGCCGGCGGCAAAATCATGGTCGTCGACGACGATTCCGCGAATCTCCGGCTTCTGGACTTCATGCTCCGGCAGCACGGCTGCGAAGTCCGAACGTACCCGCGCGGCGCGGTGGCGCTTGCGGCCGTGGAAGAAGACGCCCCCGAATTGATTCTGCTCGATATCGAGATGCCGGAAATGAACGGTTATGAGATGTGCGAGCGGCTGAAATCCAGGCCGGCGGTCTCTGAGATTCCGGTCATTTTCATGAGTGCCCTGAGCGAAACGGCGGATAAGGTGAAGGCTTTTCGTTCAGGCGCCGTGGATTATGTCTCGAAACCTTTTCAATTCGAAGAAGTGCATGCCCGCGTGAGCGCGCATATCAGACTGCGGCGGCTGCAGAAACAAATTGAAAACGATAACCAACGTTTGCAGGAACTGGTGCAGGTTCAGGTCAGGCAGATTGCGGAAGCCCAGATGGCGACCATTTTCGCGGTGGCGAAGCTGGCCGAAGTGCGCGACGGGGAGACCGGCAGGCACCTCGAAAGGATTCAGACCCTCTGCAGGCTTCTGGCCGCCGGGCTGAGCGAGCATCCGAAATACAGGGGGACGGTGACCGCCAACTGGATCCGGAATATCTTCCACGCCAGCCCTCTTCACGACATCGGCAAGGTCGCAACGCCCGACCGGATTCTCCTGAAACCCGGACCCTTGACCCCGGAGGAAAGGGCGATCATGAAGGCTCACGCCGCCTGCGGGGCCGAGACGCTTGAAGCCGTTCGCAACAGATACCCGGACAACGAATTTCTCGGCATGGGAATCGAAGTCACGCGGTCGCATCATGAATGGTGGGACGGAACGGGATACCCGGACGGCCTGGCGGGAGAACAGATTCCCCTCTGCGCGAGGATTCTCGCGATTGTGGACTGCTACGACGCTTTGCGGTCCAGCCGGCGCTACAAGCCATCTCTCCCCCATGATCAGACGTGCGCTATGATTCTCCGGGACAGCGGAACGCATTTCGATCCAACGATAACGTCTGTATTCGGCAGGCTCTCCGACCAGGTCCGGGACGTTTGGGACGACATGAATATGGCGGCGGAACCCAGAGCCGCTCATGGCGCCGGTCCGGAGGATGCGTGGGCATAGCAGAGGAGCCGGTGACTGCCGGCGGCAAAATCATGATCGTCGACGACGATCCGGCGAACCTGAAGCTGCTGGAATTCATGCTTCAGCAGCGTGGGTACGAGGTCCGTACTTATGCGCAGGGCGGCCTCGCGCTTGCCGCCGCGGAAGAGGAGCAGCCGGAGGTGATCCTGCTCGACATCGAGATGCCGGATATGGATGGCTATCAGGTATGCGAGCGCCTGAAGTCGCACCCGGCGCTTTCCGACGTCCGGGTCATTTTTCTGAGCGGTCTCAGCGAAACCGAGGACAAGACGAAGGCCTTTCGCGTCGGCGGCGTGGATTACATTTCGAAGCCATTTCAGTTCGAAGAGGTGCATGCCCGCGTCCA
Organism: uncultured Solibacteraceae bacterium; assembly: GCA_964639095.1. Classification (GTDB taxonomy): domain Bacteria; phylum Acidobacteriota; class Terriglobia; order Bryobacterales; family Bryobacteraceae; genus BOG-234. The sequence continues at coordinate 534 of CAZXCO010000052.1, read as the reverse complement.
GACCCAGTTCCGATTGCGGCGGGCGCGCCAGTCGGAGCGCGAACTGCTGGAAAAGACGCTGGGCGGCGCGGTGGGAACGATCTGGGAGCTCGTTCAATTGACATCGCCGTCACTTGCGCGCCGTGCCGATTCGATTCGGGATATCGCCATCCGGATCGTCACGTTCCTTGGACTCGAGAATCAGTGGCAATGCGAGCTAGCCGCCAGGTTGTGTCTGATCGGCTGCACGTCGCTGCCCGAAGAGGTTTTCGAGAAAGCGTGGCGCGGCCAGGATCTCTCACCCGACGAAGACAAGATGTTCCGCGCGCATCCCGAAAGAGGAGCCCGGCTGATTGCCAATATCCCCCGTCTCGAAACGGTTGCGGAAATCGTCCGGTGCCAGCAGGAGCCTGTCGTGGCCGCGGAAGCGGCGAAACAGGGCGCGTCACTGATGCATCTGGCGCTGGAGCTCGACCGCAGGATGTACCGCGGCGCCGCCCCCGCCATCGCGTTAAAGGAACTGAAATCGATGCGTCGGTTAACCGACGCATCGAT
>CAZXCO010000051.1:0-2752 GCA_964639095.1 uncultured Solibacteraceae bacterium | reverse complement strand
GCTTGTCCGCCGGGACGAACCAGAAACATCACAAGAAATCTGGCGATATTCAACGCGGCTTGGTGGCCGTGATCTTCTTCCACCAGGGCCAAAGAGAGATCGATTCCGGCAGTGATTCCGGCCGAAGTGTATAGGGACCCGTCTCGCAGATAGATGGGCTCGGGTCGAACGATCGCCAGCGGAAATTCTTTGGCCAGGCGGTCGCAAAAGCGCCAATGCGTCACCACTTGTTTGCCGTCGAGGAGCCCGGCGGCTCCCAGTAGGAAAGCTCCCGTGCAAATGGAGGCGACGCGCCGCGAACGTCGCGCCGCGTTTCCGATCCACGCCACGAAAGATGGATCATAGACACCGGTCTCTACGCCCGGTCCGCCCGCAATGATCAAAGTGTCGATCCGGCCATCGATTTCGCTCACCGGCAGAGCTCCGGTGAGGGCCATTCGGCGGTTGGTTTCCAGCGTCCGGTCCGGACCTGGCGTCCCGAGCGTGATGTCGTAATCCTCCGCGTTCGAAAACACTTCGAGCGGACCTGTCACGTCGAGAACCTGAACCGGCGGCAAGCCGGCAATCACTAGCTTTCGCTTTGGCCCCATCCAGACCGAGCATTTTGCCATATTCCGCGGCCGGCAAAGATTGCCTCTGGCCCGGCGCCGCTTCCCAGGGATCAGCCGGCGATCGCCTGTCCGAAAATGCCGGACTTATGTCGTGGCCGCAGGATTCGATTCGCCGTACGGTTGAGTTGAAGGAGATCTGGCAACCGCGCGGCTGATCCGCCTCAATGCAAGGTTTCCCACCACTAAGCTCATTCTTGAACGAAAGGAAAGTCCATGTTTCTCAGAATCGATCGATTGCAGATCGAGCTGCCGCAACCCGCCAAAGCCGACCCAAATTCCGCGGCGGCTTTACAGGAACTGCTGGGCGGCAGGTTCGGTGAGATGTCTACGCTCAACAACTATTTTTTTCAGAGTTTCAACTTCCGCGATAAAGGAAAGCTGAAGCCGTTCTACAGCCTGGTGGCCTCGATTACGGCCGAGGAGTTCGGCCACGTCGAACTGGTGACCAATGGGGTCAATCTGGTTGCGCGAGGACCGGACATCGATCCGGCCACGTATGACGTTGCGGCCGCTCCTTTCGCCGCGATCCGCGACGCCCGGCATACCGCCAACTACTTCATGAGCGGCGGCGCAGCGCTCCCTGCCGATAGCATGGGCGCGCCGTGGAACGGCAGCTACGTTTTCACCACAGGTAACCTGATTCTCGATCTGCTGCACAACTTCTTCCTGGAGAACGGCGCGCGCATTCACAAGCTGCGCGTATATGAGACCGTGAATGATCCGGTCTCAAGAGAGATATGCGGCTATCTTCTCGTTCGTGGAGGCGTCCACGCTCATGCCTACGGGCTTGCCCTCAAGCACCTTACGGGCGTGGACATGACGAAGATGCTGCCGGTGCCGAATATTCCGACCGAGCGATTCCCCGAGGCGCGGCGCTATTTGCAGCAGGGTAGTCATCGCCGCTTATACAGGTTCAGCCCCAACGACTACGCGGAAATTCGCGCCATCTGGGGTAACGGTGAGCAGGCCCTCCCCGGCGATCCGGCCGGCGCGCTCGAGGTTGTCGATTGCGCTCCGGACGGCGGCAGGATCCCCGATCTCGCGGGTATTTCCGGAGCGTTCACGCCGGACTATCGGCCCGAGGAGATCTTTGAGATTGCCAGCAAGCTCTACCAGGCATCAAAGTCTTGAAGGTACAGCGGCGGGCGGAGGTCCTGTCCGGCCCGCCTTCACCGCACAAAGAAGGAGTCATCGATGCAGACGGAATCACGCCCTCCGCTTCCACCTTTCAACCTGGAATCCGCGCAATTGAAAGTGCGTCTGGCGGAAGACGCCTGGAATACACGAGATCCCGAAAGAGTCGCCCTCGCATACACGGCGGATTCCGAGTGGCGCAATCGCGCCGAGTTCATACAGGGGAGGCAGGAGATCGTGGCGTTCCTGAAGCGCAAGTGGTCCAGGGAACTGGACTATCGGCTCATTAAGGAACTCTGGGCTTATAGCGGCAACCGCATCGCGGTCCGGTTCGCCTACGAATGGCGCGACGATTCCGGCAGCTGGTTTCGTTCGTATGGCAATGAGAATTGGGAGTTCAACGAAAGCGGGTTGATGCGCGTCCGATACGCCTCAATCAATGACCTCCCCATCCAGGAGTCCGCGAGAAAATACCACTGGCCGATCGGCCGCCGCCCGGACGATCACCCAGGTTTAAGCGAACTGGGTTTCTGATCCGGGACGTTTCGGAAGTGAAAATGCCGACTCGAAGGGAGGCAGAGGGCTGAAGGCGTCAGTGGCGCACTAATCCGCGCGAGTCTGTCGCCACGGAAGAACGGCCGTGCCGGGCGAGGGCCTGCCATCTCTGCGGAATCTGTCACAGGGCCGATGCGCCGTCAGGCAGCCAGATCCGTCCGGGGATTGAGGAAAAGCCCGATCACCGGCAGCGGCAAACCCGTGTAGTGCTGAGCAAATCCGTCTCTGGCCACCATCCTGTCACGTAGTCGCGATCAAGAATTCCTCGGAACGTGACAATCGAAGGCCGTCCGTCCTTCCTGTGAAGTGGCGTTCGGCCAGAGTGGCGGCCGGCACATGCCGTGCTTCCCGAAAACCGGCCTCGCGCGCCATCGCCAGCATCTCCTCAGGGCTGAAAAAGCTGAGGAACGGCGTCCCGCTGGCGCGCGCGCCTTTCTCCGCCGCCTCACGTG
>CAZXCO010000050.1:0-5515 GCA_964639095.1 uncultured Solibacteraceae bacterium | reverse complement strand
GGGGACGACGACATTTCCTACCTGGACCGAGCCTGCGACGTGGGCGGACTCGAGCGAGCTTCCGGTGTTCAAGATTACCTGCTCGCGGGGCTCCGATCCGCACCCCTATCTCGGCCGGACGATCTATACGACTGACCCCGGGCGCGCGCTGATCACAGGGAAGTGCGCTGATGTCGGCTCCATCGTCATGCAGCAGCTTCGCGGCCTTTCGGCCCGCCCGCCATACTTCGCGAATGGCTCGGCGAAAACGCTGCGCGAGGTGGTGGATTTCTACGACCGGCGATTCGATATCAAGTTCAGCGACGAAGAGAAGGACGATCTCGTCAATTTCCTGGGAGCTCTCTAGATTGCGCGCGACATTCGCCCTTTGCCTCTGCGGCGCGGGGTTTCTGGCGGCGGCTGCCGCGGCTTACGGCCAGCAGCGAAGCTTCGTCGCGTGCCCGATTATACGCGACACAAAAACCGCTCCGTGCTATCTGGCCGAGAGCGGCGGAGAGACCTACTTTCTCGGGACACAACAGGACAGCGAAGGGGACATCGAGGCTCCGCAGTTGAAGCATCAGGTGCTGGTCGAAGGAACGGTGGCGCCTGGCCCGCGGGTGTGCGGAGGCATTCCCCTGCGTCCGGTTTCCATTTCTGTTCTGAAGGAAGTGGACCTGGCGTGCAATACCCTGCTGCCCGCCGAACCTGGGATTGAGGCTCCGGCTCCTTCCCACGCCACGGGCAGCGCGGATCATGCGCCTCTGACGGGCAAACAGGAATTCACCGTCTTTTATCCGTTCGACGACGACCATCCCGGAAGCGAGGCCGTTAAATCGGTCACCGAGGCAGCCGCATACGCGAAGCAGACCGGCGCTCAGAACGTGAAGGTTTACGGATACCGGGGCACGAGTCTTCTGTCCAACGGCGAGCGCCTGACCGAAAAGGCGGGCCTGGCCGAAAGACGGGCGCAGAATATCGCAACTCTGCTGCGCGGCCTTGGGGTGAAGGCGGTTACGGTTGAGTGGAAGAGCGAGGCCGAGCCGGGGGACGGTCAAAAGGACCCCGCGCGGCGCCGCGTCAGCATCGCAGTGGCCCCGTAGAGCGCCATCCCATCACCCGCGCAGCGGGGCGGCTTTTTTCAGCGATTCACGCTCGCTTTTCCGGCGATCCGGCGCGCGGAATTTCCAGCCGCAATCCATGCAATAATATTTTCTTTTTTTCGTAAAAAGCAGCGCCAGCCGCTCCATACCGCTGATCATCCGGATTCTCAGGGCCGTAGAGCCGCATTTCGGACACATGGAATTTTGTGGAAATTGCGCAGTCAATGCGCAGATCCGGTCTTAAAGTTAGCATTAAACAAATAAACTTCACGCACGAATTCCTTTGAATTGTGACCGGAAATGGTGGCGGATTGTACAGTTTGCCTGCCCTGTGCCTCGCGGGCCTATACCCGACGGCGAGGCAGCAGCCGCAGACTGTTGTCACGCTCGATCGCGCGCTGTTCCTGGATGTTGAATACGCCGCAGTTCTGCAGCCCGCTGACATCATCGAGCGAACTTCTGTACGGATAGTCGGTTCCGAACAGAATCCGCGAGACCGGCACGACCTTTCGCAGCGCCGACATGGCTGCCGGATTGGATGACTGCGCTGTGTCGTAATAGAATCTCGTGGCCTCAGCCAGATAGCCATTTGGAAGCTGGGCGGCGTACTGCGGAGTCTTCGCCAGATTCACCATCCGCTCCACCAGAAAGGGCATGGTGCCGCCGGCATGCGAAAAGATGAAGCGGATGTCCGGGTATTTCCGCGAACTGCCGCTGAAGACGATCCGCGCGATCGCGCGCGTCGTGTCCGTGCCGTATTCGATTGCTGGATCGGGAATTCCCGGGACTCCATTCCGGCAGCAGAGGGGAGACGCCGGATGGCTATACAGGACGGCTTTGCGCCGGTTGAGTTCCGCGAGGACCGGCGCAAAGGCAGGATCGCCGAGCCATTTGGCTCCATAGCTGGTCAGCATGCCGATGCCGTCGGCCTTGAGCGTATCGAGACTGTACTCGATTTCGCGAAGACTGGCATCCGTGTCCGGCCAGGGCAGGACGGCGAAGCTGCCAAACCGTTTGGAGTGATCGGCCGCCATACGCGCCGCATACTCGTTGCACTGGCGGGCGAGGCGGCGCGCGAGAGCCGGGTCCACGAACGAGACGCCGGGAGTCGTGATGGAAAGGATGGCGACCGCCACGCCGGCCCGATCCATATCTTCCAGGGACTTCGCCGGCATCCATCCTGCCGCGGCGCCCAGAGACTGGTTTGCTCGTTCCAACTCTTTCACGAGAGCGGGCGGAAAGAAGTGATGGTGCACATCAATTCGGGTGCGGGCCGGCACGTTTTCGGCGCGTCCCGTCTCACTCAGGAGCGTACCGGCGCCACACCAAAGGGCGCCGGCGGAAGCGACACCTTCGAGGATCGCGCGCCGAGTCAATCGAGTCCGGCTAAAGGCATTCACGATCCCGGGATTATTTCAGCGGCGCCCGATGGTGTCAATGCGCCGGATCACCGCTTCAAACCATGGCTTCCCGGACGATGGCATCCCGATTGCCCCTCTGAGGACAACGAGGGATTTTTATGTTTCGGCTTTTTCATTCTTTTGTCGTGACGCTCACGCCGGTGCTTGTTGCGCTTTCTTTTGTACCGGTGCAGTCACCAGCACAGCCCCCGAGCCAGACACTCCTGTTGCGGGACGGCACAGATCTGACCGGACAGTTAGTAGGGGCCGATGATCGTGGGATTACTTTTCGGGAACGGGACGGAGACATTCGTCACTTCCGGTTCGAAGAGGTTCAATCGATCAATTTCCACCGGGGAGGAGAACAGAGGGAAGGCGCGCCGCCTCCGCCTCCCCCACCGCCCGGACCAGCCGCATATCCGAATGCAGGGCCCCGGCCGCACGCGATGGTGATTCCGGCAGGCGCGGAAATAGCCATTCGCACCAATGAAAACATCGATTCCCGGGACGCGTCGGAGTCGCGAAGCTATTCGGCGGAAGTGAGCCGCGACGTGGCGGGTACAAACGGAGGCATTGTCATTCCGCGAGGCTCAATGGCATGGCTCGTGATCCGGAGGGTCCGTGACAATTGAGGTGGACCCCATCGTTTGGACAAAAAATCGGGCGTCCTTAGATGGTGGAGCGGGCTGACGAGGAGGCGGCCGGAAGGCCGCCATCCACTCCGGGCTTGAATCGGCGCTCGGGTCGCATCCCTGCGTTGCCCTATCCTCCTATCAAGCATTTCGATTGTACGGCAGAGGCCGCCCATCGGCAAAGCGAAAAAGCATCCACTCTGGAAGCAAAAGCGGTAAATCCTAGGGGGTATGGGGGACAGCGTCCCCCATTAAGGCGGTGCAGTTTTCCTTTTGGGTTTGTGCGGGAACAGTTCTGCCGGCGTTTGATAGCCCAGCGCCTGGTGCGGACGCTGGTGGTTGTAGAAGTGGAAGTAGTCTTCCAGTGCCGGAAACAGATCGAGTCCACTGGCGAAGTCGCCGGGGTAGATCAGTTCGCATTTGAGTGAGCGCCACAGTCGTTCGATGAACACGTTGTCGAGCGCACGGCCGCGGCCATCCATGCTGATCGCGATCCCGCGTTGTTTGAGCGGAGCGAGGAAATCGGCTGCGGTGAATTGCGAGCCCTGATCGGAGTTCCAGATCTCGGGCTGACCGAAGCGGAAGGCGGCGTTGAGCGCCGCCAGACAGAAGCCGGTCTCCATGGTGTTGGAAAGTTCCCAACTCAGCACGAAGCGGCTGAACCAGTCCATCACCGCGACCAGGTACAGAAAGCCACCCCGCATCGGAATGTAAGTAATATCGGTGCTCCAGACGTGGTTGGGCCGGAGGATTTCCACACCACGCAACAGGTACGGGTAGATCTGATGACCCGGTGCCGGACGACTGAGGTTCGGTTTCGGATAGTGGGCTTCGATCCCCAGAATGCGCATCAGCCGCTGGATGCGCTTGCGATTCACTTTCAGTTCGACCGCCATCTTCCGGCTGCCGAAAAATGGTCGCTTCATATACAGCTGGTCGAGCCGACGGAGCAAACGCAGGTTCTCCGCGCTCTCCGGCCGCGGCTGATAGTACCAGCTCGAGCGCGGCACTCCCAGCAGCGCGCACTGCTGCTGAATGGTCAGGCGCGGATGCTTCGGATCGATCCATCGGCGGCGGTCTTCAATCGATGAGGCCAGCTCTTTTTTTGAGAAAGTCCAGCTCCACTTTCAACTGACCGATCTGCTTGTAGAGCTCGTCCTTTTCGGCGTCGGCCTGCTGGCGCACCTGCTCGCGGCCATTACCGAACAGATCCGGCAAACCGGCTAAGGCCTGCTTCTTCCACCCGCCGACCTGCGTCGGATGGACGCCGAACATCTGTGCGATCTGTGCTGTCGTCTTATGCGCCCGGATCGCCTCGACGGCCACTTTGGCCTTCAGGCTGGGCGGATGGTTCTTACGCGTTCGGGGCATTGATTCTCCTTCATTTTCAATGCCGCCCACCATCTAAGAAATGGCCGTTTTTGTGTCCAAAAAATGGGGTCCATCACAGACCCTGGAAACAGAATCAGCAACGCGCCCAGCCGGCCGGCATCAACCAAGGGTTGAATTCCTTCTTTGAACAGCTTTTCGTCGGACAAGGTCGCGTTCCGCTCATGTGTGAATCCCTTCCAGAGTTTCGCTGTAAACCGAAAATCCGGATGGTCGGCGACGCGGGCAACCCAACTGCGCGAAGCACCGGCTTGTGGTGGTCCATAGAACGAAGAATTGATCTCAACGAGATCGAAAAACCCGGCGAGGTACGATAGCGGATCGAACCCACGCGGCCGCGGCTTCGGATAGACGATCCCTTCCCAATCTCGGTACTGCCATCCAGCGGTGCCAATTCGAATCATCGTCTCCGCAACGTCTCGGCGCCCGATTCGATCGTCTGCCCTCCCGTTGATCCGCTGCGCATGAACTCAAGAAGCCGAGACTTGAGCGCCTGCTCCCGCGGGCTCTTGCCCGATCGAGAGAGCCACGCGGCGAGTACGCCGCTGTTGATCGAGTGCGTCGTCTCGGGCGCTTTGACCGTGATCTCGATTGTGAGATTGGGAGCATCCATCCAACCCGCGGCGCGGAGCGTGGTCATTCCGAGCACGGCGGCCTCGTACAGCGTTTCGGCGGTCACTTCTACGGAATGTCTGATGCCATCGGAGTCCTGATACGAGACTCGGCACGACCGGAGTTCGGGCATCGCATCCACAGTCTATCAGATTTCGCCTTTTGTTCGCCTATCAAAATTCGCTTGCTTATAACGCTTCGTCGCAAACCCGTTGAAATCCGCATCGCCTGCAGCGGGCGTGTTGCCGATGGTTTCGATGCGGAGCACAGCTCTCAGCTCCGGCGATCTCGGTGACCATATTCAAAACAGCTTCGCGCTGCTGCGGCGTATATGGAACCAATTCGTGGCGACCTGCATACGCGATGATTCCGTGCGGCGGCCGCCTCTGGAACTTGTCTT
>CAZXCO010000049.1:0-7426 GCA_964639095.1 uncultured Solibacteraceae bacterium | reverse complement strand
AGTCAGTGTGATAGCATCGAGTATGAACCGATGCCACGGCAAACATAAAAATTGCCGGGTAAGTTATTGGGGGGATGCAAAATGGTAGGCTGGAAGGTGGGGGAGGAAGGGAGGGCCCCGCAGGGGGCTCGGCAGGTTGATCTCGTACTCGCCGTCGGAGGGGAAGTAATGCTCCACGGCGAAGCCGCCGCGGGTGCCGAGCGGCAGGCCGTCCACATGAAAGGCCTGCGTGCCTTTGTTCGGGTTGAAATAGGTCCGGCTGCCGGCGCGGGCATCCGGCTTGCCCACGGCTTCCACAGCCACCGTACGAGCGGCCGCCACATACTGGTTGAAGAACACCGGGGAGGTCTGGAGAACATCGGCGATGTTGTCGAAGCCGTCACTCTGCGCATCCTGCGGCAGCAGTTCGGCGCCGTCCACCTTCAGGCCGAGGATATCGTCGACGGCGTTGGCGTATTCCTTGCGATTGAGACGGTGGAGCGCGACATCGCCCGGATTCGGATGCGCCGCGGCCGCTGTGTCGAGATAGCCCTCCATCCAGGAAACAAACGCAGCTGACTGCGCCTTGTCCGGGCGGCGCATCCCGGGGGGCGGCATCATGCCGGCGCGCAGTTTGCGGATGACCTTTTCCCAGGTTTGCGCGTTCTCGGGGACCGTCGCGGCGTTCATCGTGTCGAACGCCAGCCCGCCGGTCTTCAGTTTCGCGTTATGGCAAACGATGCAGTAGGTCTTGAGCATGGCCCAGTGCTGGTCGGCCTCGGCCAGATAAGACGCGGTCGTCGCCGGCGCCCCCGGCGCCTTCGCCCTGCTCTGTGCTGTTCTGGTTTGCCCCATCAGCCCGGGGGCGCCCGTCAACAGGATTAACGCGATCCCGGCTCCGGGAATAAAACTGCCAGCGCTCAGACAGTGCATTCGAGATCCTCCGTTTCCTGTTACGCGTCGGGCGTGAAGTGCGGCCACATGCTCTCGAAGGATTGCCGGACGAATTCCTTCGGGTCGCCAAACCGGCTGTTGAATTCTTTCGTGGGATCGGCCGCAATGGCGTCGTTCAGGCTCTTGCCGCCGAACATCAGAGTCCGCAGTCGCTGCGCGATGGTGTTGAACATTTTGCGCTGCTCGTCGAGATCGGCTTTGGCCAGCACCGGTCCCCGGGCGGGAACCACGCGCGTGTCCGCATTGACCACCTTCAGGACCGTGTCGAGACCGCTTACGATACCGTTGATCCAGCCGCCGGTCCACCAGTCGACAAACGGCCAGGCGTTGCCGCAAATCACATCGCCGATCGCGAGTACGTTTGCTTTGGGGAAGAACACGTAAGCGTCACCGTCGGTGTGCGACTGGAGCATGTAGCCATACTGGACGCGTTCGCCATCCACTGCGATCTCGCCTTTGTCATAGAAGGTCTTCTTCGGCAGTGCCTCAGGCGGCAATCGCTTGTAAGTAACGGTTTCGCCTGGCCGGGTGATATTGCGCGTCAGCCACAGGCGTGTATTCGCGTGCGCGATGATCGTGGCCCCGGCTTTGGCCAGAGGAATGTTCGAGCCGGTCTGCTCGGGATGCCAGTGCGTATTAAACAGGGTGTGAACCGCGCGGCCGCCCGGCAGAGCGGCGACCGCCCGGGCAAGTTCCGCGGCATTCTCCGCCTTCCCTCCATCGACCAGCAGAACGCCATCCGCGCCGGTGCGGGCAATTACGTTGGCGCCGGCGCCGCTCAGAAGGAACAGATTGTCGGCCAGCGGCTTCGCGGCCACGCGGGCGGGGCCCGCCTGCGCGAAGGCCTGCGATCCGAATTGCGCGAGCGATACCCCGGCCGCGCCGCGGAGCGCGCAGGCAAGAAAATTCCGGCGATTCGGAGCGGTCATCGTAAAGATGACCTTGAGTATATCGCTGGTCCGGTGCTTCTGAAGCGCTTGCCTTTCCCGGAATTTCAGCCCTCCCGGTTACTGCTTCTCCAGAACTTCCACCGCTTCGTAGGGCTGCCCCTCCGCTGTGGCGCCCTTTGTCGTGAGGGTGAGGGTTTGCCCATCCGGACTCAGGACGGCGTGTTCCACCTGAACTTCTTTGCCATCGCGCATCACGATGAAATCGGCCTTTCCCTCACCCACTCGCTTCATCTCCTGAGACACGCCCGGAGGAGGACCGCCTTCGCCGTATTTGACGGGGCCTCCCTCGACAGGCACAGTGTACCTGGCCGACATCCTGGACCCGTCGCTCCCCGTACTTCGACTTACCACTTCGAACTGGCCCTGCTGCTCGGTGATAACGAGCGTCCATTCTTTCACCCCCGGCGCGCCGGATATTTTCGACTTCGCGAGGTTCAGCTTCCAGGTGCCCACCACCGGGTCAGCCGCCCACAGGACCAGGCCGCATGCCACCGAAAGGAAAAACAGTTTTGGTAGCCGCATAATGCGGGAGTATACGGCCGGACACTTCGATTGAAGCCCGCTATTTTGACGCTGAAGGAAGCCGGTTGTGACGGCCGATACGGCCGCCCGGAATTCACTTTCGCCGGAGTGTCGGCGCCGTCTCAACCTGCCGTTGTTGCGGCAGTTCTTTCAGACGCGCCCGCACTTCTTCGTACTCCGAAGTGTTGATGACGTACTCCTTTCGGGCGGGCAGCAGGGCGTCGATATCCTTCTGCGTCTTCTCGATCCGGTCACGCGTCAGCGGATGGGTCCGGAAGAGTTTCGCCACGCTGCCGGGCTGGCGTCGCTCGCTGGATTCCAGAGCCTCGAAGAGATCGATGGCGGCTTCCGGATCGTAGCCCGCTTTCCAGAGATATTGCACACCGAAGAGATCGGCCTCCGTCTCGAATTCGCGCGAAAACTTCATAAACGCCATCGGCTCGGCGACGCTCGCGGCCTGCCGGGCGGCCACACCGCCCCACCCGCCGAAAAGGATCAGCGGAATCGTGCTCAAGCCGAGGAGCTGATTGCGCGAGGCCTGCCGGGTCGCGTGACGTCCCGCCGCGTGCCCGATCTCGTGCGCGAGCGCCGCAGCCAATTCCGCCTCGTTCGCGGAAAGCCTGAAGAGCCCCGTGTTGATGAACACATATCCGCCTGGCAGCGTGAACGCATTGATTTCATCCGCCTCGATCAATTTGAAGGTCAGCGGGAATGTGACATCGGAATTCCGCGCCAGATTCTGCCCGATGCGATTGATGTATTCCGCGACGATCGGATCGTCGACAATCTTCGCTTCCTTCTCGACTTCGATCGCGAGTTGCTTGCCGAGGGCCAGTTCCTTGTCCAGCGAGTAGAAATTCAGGCCCTTCGAAACGTTGCGGTCGCCGATTGCCGTGGGGTCGCGCTTTTTGTCGCTCTGCCCGGCCTGCAGGGAAACCTGCATGGACAGGGCCGAAATCGCCAGCGCCGCTGTCAGCAGTCTCTTCATCGCCGTTCTCTTTATCTTCTTACAACCCCAGCCATGCGGCGAGGTTTTCCTTTTGTGCCTCCGTCGCATCCGGCCGGATTTCAAGCTGCCAGCGCGGCGGCTGCCCGCCCAGAGTCAGATCGAGGCGCAGCAGCACTTCCCGGCGCGCGATCAGGAGAGAAACCCGATCTCCCGGATGATAATTTTCGAGCCGCCGGGCGATCTGATCGGGACGGACGCGAAAATCGTCGATCCCCAGAATCTCGTCGTCCACGCTCAGTCCGGATTGCGCGGCCGGCGTGCCGTGCGGCACGCGCGTCACGATCAGCCGGCCGTTGTCGGCGCGCGTTTCACAGCCGATGACGCCGGTCCCGTTCGACTTCTCCTGCGGCTTGAACAAGAGGCCGAACCAGTCCAGCGCCTCCGAATAATCCAGCTCTTCAGCCGATTCCACCGTCCGCAGGAAGAAGCCGTCGAGCGGCGTCCCGGCGAATTCGGCGGCCAGCAACTTGAACTCCTCGCTGGTGAATCCGCGCGCTCCTGAAAAGCGTTCAAGCGCCAGCCGCATCAGATCGTCGAGCGACCCGACCCCGCCGGTTGCGCGCCGCAGGCGCGCGTCGAGTAGCCAGCCGACCACAGCGCCTTTCGTGTAATAGCTGATGGCGGTATTGCCGGAATTTTCATCCGGCCGGTAGTATTTGATCCACGCATCCCAGGATGCCTGCTCCACGGATTGCATCAACCGGCCCGGCGTCGACTGCAGCGCGTTGATTGTCTCGGAGAGCGACTCGAGATATTCTTCCGTACTGGAAAGGCCCGCGCGGCGCAGAGCGAGCGGCGCGTAATAGTCCGTGATCCCCTCGGCAATCCAGAGGCTCCGGGTGTAATTCTCGGCCTCGTAATCGAATGGCCCGAGTTCCACCGGGCGGAGGCGCTTCACGTTCCAGACGTGGAAGAACTCGTGCGAAACGAGCTTGAGCCAGCCGAGATAAGGACGGCGCGTGCGCGTGGCCCAGCGGCTCGCCATCAGACACACCGAGTTGCGATGTTCGAGACCGCCGCCCGCTTCCGTCAGCAGATTCAGAAAGACGTATTTCGTGTACGGCAGCGATCCCCACATTTCCCGGTGCTGCCGCACGATTTTCGCAGCATCGGCTGCAGAGCGCTCGCCGTCCCAGACGCCGCGCTCCCCTTCGTTCACCAGAAAATGGGGGACGCCATCGACTTCGAACCGGTGAATGGCCGGGTTGCCGCAAAGGATCGGGGAATCGACGAGCGTGTCGTAGTCCTCCGCGTAATAGTGGTGAGCGCCGGAGCCCGCCGGCAGACCCGTCATGGATGTACTCCAGTGCGGCGGCAATTCGAGTTGCAGATCGTGGACCCGATTCAGGCACTCGGGCAGTGTGACAAACGTCGGAGCGCCATTGATCAGGGCGAAGGAATCTTCCACCCAGTTGGTTCGGACCGACATTTCGCGGCCATATACGCGGTACGAGAACCGGATCTCGCACGCTCCACCGGTTTCCACGCGCCACCGGTTCTTGCGCGTCTTCCGGAATGGCAGAGGCTCGCCGCCCGGACCGGAAACCGCAATCCCTTGCAGATGACGCGCATATTCCCGGATCAGGTACGATCCGGGAGTCCAGACGGGAAGAAACACCTCGACCTCCGGGCGCCCTTCGACCAGCAGGTGCGCCTCGACCGAAAGATAATGCGTTCCCGGGTCCGGGAAGCGGACGATGTAACGCACCGGTGGATGAAACCGGGCGGACTGGTGGTTTTCAGCCATGTCTGGAATGTCTTATGATAGCTAAAAGTGCCAAAGAATCAAAGATTTAGCATTTGGGCCGGGGATTGCCCCCGAGACAGCGGGTTCAGGTGGATATGCGGCGGCTTCCGATGATCGTAACGCTCCTGCTGGTTTTCACGGCAATTTCTGCGATCTCGTTCGGTCAGCAGCCCGGACCCTATGCCGCCCCGCCCCAGGACCCCGCCCAGGCTGAGCCTCCGGATCAACCCGGCGAGCCCGTGGCGCGGCTGGGGGTCATTAACGGTGATGCCTCCGTGCGGCGCGGCGATTCGGGCGATTGGGTGGCTGCGGCCCTGAATGCCCCGCTTCTGGCTGGCGACTCGGTTTCCGTGGGGCCGGGCGGAAGCGTGGAATTACAGCTCGATTATGCGGATTTCGTGAGGATCGGCGGCGATTCCGAGGTCCGGATCTCTCAGCTCGACAACGGCCGCAACCAGATTCAGATTGCCAGGGGACTCGTGACCTGGCGGGTGCTGCGCGATTCGAATACTCAATCGGAGATCAGCACGCCGGCGGTGGCGGTGCGGCCGCTTCGCTTGTCCGAGGTTCGGGTGGAAGTGGCTTCCGACGGCGGCACGCGGATCATCGTGCGGCGCGGCGATGCCGATGTCTCAACGTCCCGCGGTACCGAGCGCGTTCAGGACGGCAATATGATGCTGGTGCGCGGAGGCCCCGGAGATCCGGAATACCAGATCGTGGCTGCAGGCCCGCGCGACAGTTGGGACAACTGGAATGAGCAGCGCGACAGCTATCTCGAGCGCGCGCAATCCAATCGCTACGTGAGCCAGGATATTGACGGCGCGGAAGATCTGGACCAGTACGGGCGCTGGGGCTACGACCCCGCGTATGGCAACGTCTGGACCCCCACCGTCCCGGCAAACTGGGCCCCCTACCAGAACGGGCAATGGGTTTGGGAAGACTACTATGGCTGGACCTGGGTGGATTACGATCCGTGGGGCTGGGCGCCCTTCCACTACGGCTCCTGGTATTTCCGGACAGGATACGGCTGGAGCTGGTTTCCTGGCCCGAGGTACGGACACTACTGGTGGCATCCGGCCATGGTTGGCTTTTTCGGTTTCGGCGGCGGGGTCGGGGTGGAGTTCGGCTTTGGCAATATCGGTTGGGTCCCCCTGGCGCCGTTTGAAGTTTTTCACCCCTGGGTTGGGCGCGGCTGGTACGGTGGCGGGCGCTTCGGGGTCTTCAACAATGTTCGAAACATTAATGTGATCAATGTTTACCGGAATGCGCGCTTCGCCAATGGCGTGAGCGCGATCTCGGTGCGGGACTTCCAGCGCGGAGCATTCCGGAACCGGATTCCCGTGGGGCGTACGCAACTGCAGCAGGCTTCTCTGGTGCGCGGTACGGTGCCTGTGGCTCCGACGGCCAGTAATCTTCGATTCCGGGATCGTGGCGCCTCCTCCGCCACGATCCCGCGCCGCGAGTTGGGGAACCAGCGGTTCTTCAGCCGCATGTCCCCAGGTCCGGCGGTACAGCGCACGCCGTTCGCGCAGCAGCAGGCTGCGGCGCGAACCGCCTTTGCCGGTGCGGCGCGGGGAACGCCCGCGATACGCGGTGAGGCAGCGCGGCCGCAGCCTTCATCGGGATGGCGGCGTTTCGGCGAGCCGAGTCAGCCGCTCGGCGGCCAGGCCTTCGGAAACGCGCAACGCAGCCCCGAATCGGCGCCGAACCGGGGTAGCCGGCCGGATGCGGGCTGGAACCGCTTCGGGAGCCCCGAGGGGCAGCGCTTCGGCGCGCCATCTCCCGGACAGAGCGGGCGGCAGGGTTACAACTACCAGGGTGGGGCTCGATACGAAGCTCCGCGAAGCCAGCCGCGGTCGCTGCAGGTCTCCCCGCCGATGATCCAGCGGCGCCAGGAGTCCTCCGGCGGCGGAAATTTTCGCAGCACGCCGCAGAGCCGGCCTGGCGGTGGGAGTTTCCGCAGCATGCCGCAGGGCCGGCCGTCGGGTGGTGGGGGAAGCTTCCGCAGCATGCCGCAAAGCCGTCCATCAGGTGGATTTCATGGTGGAAGCCACGGTGGTGGAGGCGGCCGTCCCAGCGGCGGTGGCGGACACGGCGGACGTCGCTGAAAGCCGGCCATGCGCGCGGTCTCTTCGAGACTTCGCGAATGTTAAGATGGGTTCAAATCCGCACGGCGGCTGTAGCTCAGTTGGTAGTAGCGCCAGATTGTGGTTCTGGATGTCGTGGGTTCAAATCCCACCAGCCGCCCCAAATCCATTTGTGTCC
>CAZXCO010000048.1:0-3593 GCA_964639095.1 uncultured Solibacteraceae bacterium | reverse complement strand
GCAAGCTGCGAATTATATTGAATGGGACCCGCCAGCATGGCCCCTGCGAATGCGACCGCGACGAGAGTTGCCCCGGCAAGTGAGCCGGGGAGACGCGGAAATATTCCTTGCCTCATTTTCCTCCAGATGTTTTGTGATTTTCTTTACAAACTCTAACCGGTATAGCACCAGTCATCAGAGGGATGTAAGGATTGCTGGTACCCAGGGGTACTGGAAGATGTGGGCTATTTGTTGGGAGGATGCTGCGATCGGTCGTCCAGTTCGCGGTGGAACAAATAGGAAATCTTGACTGGAACGTCGTCCATCGACTTCACGCGCAGAACGACCTGAAAGTATTTGGGGATGCCGCCGGACCCGTTTTTCAGATGCGAAACCAGCACCTGAGCGAGGGAGGGATTGGTGAACGCCTGCACTCCGCCCATCACGCTCGCAGTCTGGTTTCCCGAAAGCATCAGGATGGCGCCCGGGCCGTTCATGGCGGGTACGCGGCTGATGAGGGCGTAGGTTTCGCCGCTCTCTGCGCCGCCCTCACCGGGGTGGTCCGCCATAAAGGCTGATTCTCCCGGACGCGGGTGCAGATTACGGACTCCATTGGGGTCCAGCACAAGCTGCGCCTCCATCGGGATGTCTTCCGTCTGATGAATTCCGGTCGCAGGGCCGAGGAAGACCACATTATCTTCGGCGATTTCAGGCCAGGACAGCACATTTGCCCTTGTGATCACCACAGCCTGCTTGCGGGGCGCGAGGAACTGGCCGAGTACAAAAGCTCCGGTGGCGGCGCCCACTTCCGTATAGCTGTAGGACGGTTCGGAAATCCCGGCCTGCAGAGCTTCTTCTATGGAAGAGAGCTTTTTCGATGCAGGCGCGTCGTCCCAGTCGTTAATGGAAGGCTCGCGCACCACGCCGAAACCGGGAACCTTTACGAACAGTGGGGTACCGACGCAAACCACAAGGCGGCGGTTGGAAGAGAGCAGGGGTTCCCACAACTCGCGGAGCGCCGGGGTCCATGTGGCGGCGGGCGCGGCGTCACTCTCTTCTACATGCCAGAGCCGCGCCATGAAAAACAACGCGCAGGAAACCGCGATGGCCAGGGCGACACCGAGAATCAGCTCGCGCCGTCGCGCTGGACGGGCCGGCTCATGGAATTCGACGGGAAATTGCGGCGCTGGAGGGACTACTGCGGGAGCCCGCGGCTCAAACGTAACCCGGAAACCGCCCTTCGGCATCTCGACGATGATCGGGTCGTCGATTCCTTCGTTGCGGTAGTATTCCGCCAGCTTCTGGCGCAGACGCGCCGTATGCATCCGAACGACAGATTCCTGGCGGGGATCGAACGATGCCGGCTTGCCCAGGGCGTCGAGACCGATCGTGTATTCCTTGAGGCTGTCGGCCGTGCCATCGAGGGACTTCTCAGCGAGGTACGCGAAAAGGTGGCGCAGCACTTCTGAAGTGCGAAACACTCTGCTCTGCAGAATGCGCTCGACCTGGGCGCGGGCCTCGATGGCAGGCGCTGCCTCGATGGTTACTGCCATGTTCGTGGATTCCGGAATTGCGCTCGGTTTGATCGTAACACAACTGAGAAATGGGCTTCGGACGCGTCCCGGAATTCGGCGCAAACCCTGTGTTGACAAGGCCTTGACATGAAACAGTTTTGCGTGATACCGTGTGACGGCTACACGGATTCGCGAGAAAACCCATGTATCCGCGACGAGATTGGCGCCTGCGTTCCGGGAGACTCTCAAGCGCGCACGTCTCTTTCAGGAGAAGATAATGAAGCGTACATCGTTCGTGCTACTCATTGCCGGGGCCTTTATGGCCGTGGCGCCGGCATTTGCTCATCACTCTTTCGCCGCTACCTATTTCGAAGACAAGACCATCACGGTCGAAGGGAATCTGGTCCAGTTCATGTTCCGGAATCCGCACTCGTTCGTTCACATCGAGGCGCCGGATGACAAAGGCAAGATGCAGACGTGGGCGGTCGAATGGGGCGGAGGCGGGCAGTTGAGCCGTGAGGGTGTCTCGCGCGATACGCTGAAGCCGGGCGATCATGTCATCATCACCGGCAACCCGGGCCGCAATCCGGAAGACCATCGTATCCGCATGCGCAGCATCAAGCGGCCCTCCGATGGATTCGGGTGGTCGGGTACCGTGCAGTAAAGCGGAGTATTTTTCGCAGGTTTTTTGTTCGATGTTTTCAGGGGCAGGACGGCAGCATAAAGCGATGCCGTCCTGCCCTGTGCGTTTCCCGGGAGTGAGGCATATGCATTTAACGATTGAACGAAGGCGCATCGCGCCGCTCTGGCAACGAAAGCCCATCGCGCCGTTCTGCCTCGCTGCGGCGACGATTTTGCTCTCACTGCCGGCCGGTGCGTTCGCCCAGGGGGGCAGGGGAGGCCCGCCTCCCCCCCCGCTGACTCCGAAAGCCAACGCTCCCGAGGACCTCACTGGCTACTGGGTCTCCGTCGTGACGGAAGACTGGCGCTTCCGTATGGTAACGCCGCCAAAAGGCGACTATGCCAGCGTTCCGCTGAATCCGGCAGGCCGCCGTCAGGCCGATACATGGGATCCCGACAAAGACATCGCGGCGGGTGAGCAGTGCAAGTCCTATGGCGCCCCCGGGATCATGCGCGTCCCCGGGCGCATTCATATTACCTGGCAGGACGAAAACACGCTCAAGATGGATCTGGATGCGGGCAAGCAGACTCGCATCTTCCATTTCAATGCAAAGCCTCCTGAAAATGAAAAGCCGTCGCTGCAGGGTTACTCCGTGGCGAGCTGGGATGGTCCGCCTCCCGGGCGAGGGCAGCGCGGTCCGATGAAAGCCGGTTCGCTGAAGGTGGTGACCACTCATCTGAAGCCTGGATATCTGCGGAAGAACGGCGTGCCCTACAGCGCCAATGCGGTGATGACGGAATACTACACGCGCACGCACGAAACCAACGGCGATTCCTGGCTCATCATCACCACAATCGTGGATGATCCGATGTATCTCGCGCAGCCTTTTGTGACGAGCACGAATTTCAAGCTGGAGCCGAACGGCAGCAAGTGGATGCCGACCGACTGCGAAGCGAAATAGTTTTCTGAACCGCACTTCATGAAGCGGATTTAATCCGCAGAGCCGAAACACGGCCCGCTGGCTATTCTGAGCCATCTGGTACCACCAGTTCACTCGTGGTTTCGTACGGAAATCCTGTGCTCCATGGATATTCCCGCCAGACAGAATACAGATAAATCAATCATTTTTCGACGATTTTCGCGGTGTGGAGTGGTTTGGCCACCCCCTTGCTGCTGATATGAAACAGGAGGAGTCACAGATGAAAAGAAAGTTAGCCATCGCGATATTGCTGGCCGCGGGAACAATGTTCGGACAAGTATCGATCGGAATTCGTATCGGTCCGCCACCGCCGCCGCGCGTGGTGCGAGTCCGTCCGGTGGCGCCGGGCGCGGGCTTTGTCTGGGTCGAGGGCTACTGGTATCCGGTAAATGGCCACTATCGATGGCATGAAGGATACTGGAGCCGGCCGCCTTATGCCGGAGCATACTGGGTGGCGCCGCGGCACGATGGACACGTATACATCGAAGGTCACTGGGAC
>CAZXCO010000047.1:0-2556 GCA_964639095.1 uncultured Solibacteraceae bacterium | reverse complement strand
ATCCGGCGATATTCGCCACGCACCTCGAAAGGCCTGCCGCCCATGCCGTTGCCACGCATCACCCACTTGCCGCCCGGGCGCAGGTCAGATTCCATATGCGTAGCCCGAAACCGCCCTTCCGCTCCCCACCACTGCACGCGCCGGGAGGGATCGGTCAGCGCTTCGAAGATCCGTTCCGCTGGCGCGTGAATCGCAAGCTCCTGAACGATGGTGTCGGTGGCGCTCGCCGGGTTCATCGGTTCTTCTCCTTTTCTGTCTTTTCAACGTAATTTTTCAGCCCGCGCAGACTCTCGCCCCAGAGGGCCTCGTACTCCCGCAGCCATGTGCCGACGGCCCGCAATGGTCGGGCGTTCAGGCTGCAAATGTGGGCCG
Source organism: uncultured Solibacteraceae bacterium (assembly GCA_964639095.1). GTDB lineage: Bacteria > Acidobacteriota > Terriglobia > Bryobacterales > Bryobacteraceae > BOG-234. Next base: position 2,184 of record CAZXCO010000047.1, on the reverse strand, counting down.
CACCGCGCTTCCGCGTAACCACCAGGCCGGCGGAACGCAACAACCGAAGATGCTTCGAGATCGCCGGGCGGCTGGTGCGAAAGTTCAGTGCGATCTCTCCGACGGTCTGCGGACCGTTGCGCAGAAGCCCCAGGATCCTGCGGCGCGTCGGATCGGCAATCGCCCGGAATGCCGCGTTGTTTGCTGCCCGGCCGCTGCTGGCAACCATTCGGTTTCCAATATGGTAACCAGGCGGTTACATAGCGTCAAGGGCGCGGGCCGGTTGCGGCAGACTCGATGCCCGCGCCTCCGATCAGACGCTGGTTCAGCGCGCCGCCTGTAAAAAGCATTTCTTCCAGGGCGGCGTCCACTGCCGGCTGGGCGAGCGTAATCCCCTTCGACATTTCGATCTCAAACTGCGTGCACCGGCGCATCAGCTCCTTGATGAATGCGGCGCTCACGCCTCTCGTGCGGCTGACAATCCTCTCAGTCAGCGCGGCGGAGACTTCGAGCCCCCGGGAATACAGTTTGACCAGCTTCGCTGGGCCTCCTTCGTCGGGAAGCGGAAACTCGATCACTTGATCGACGCAGCCCGGGCCGCACCGCCAGCGCCGGTTCGATCTGATCGGGACGATTCGTGGTCAGAATGAACAGCACCTCGGCGTCCTCCTGCAGGCCGTCCATCTCGTTCAACAGCTTGTTCAGCAGGACTTCCTCGCCCGGAACGCGCATGTGCGTGCGCTGGCGCGCGATCAGATCGAAATCCTCGATCACCATCATGGCGGGCTGCAGAAAACGCGCCAGCCGGAGGTACTCGCCGATCAGGCCGACCTGCTCCGCCGTCACGAGCGGAATCGTGTGATTCGGCAGTTGCGAGGCCAGATAGTGAATCGGGTGCCCGGGTGGCCCGTAAAACAGAAGGCGCTTGGAACGGCAGGGGCCTGAAGAGTTGCTCCCGCACGGCCATGAAACCCGCCACGTTGCGGTCCAGCGCATCTAGAGTCCGTCGCGGCAGGATGCACCTTGACCATACTGCCGCCGCCGGCCGGATCGATCTGGAAGTCGCGGTCCCCTCCGGCGAGCGCGGTCCGGAGGCCGAAGCGGCCGCCCGGAGCCATCATGATCGCGAACGGCAGGTTTTTTGTCGCGCGAGAGCCAAGGTCCGTTTTTGAGGCAACGGACGGGATGCGGTTCGCCCACATCGATATCGTCGTGTTGAAGCGGACAGGCATCGGTCCGGAAATGTCCGACCAGGGTGACCGCGAGCGCCGGCTTTTCGCAGCCGCGATGAGCCAAAACCGCCATGTCCGATCGAGAAGGCGAACCCCATCCGTTCCATGATAGGTTTTTTCACGCTCGCGAGCGTGCCTGGGGGCAGGATCCGGCCCTGAGCTGCAGGCGGAGGACTTGTGGGAAAATAACGGTGACTAAATTGCTAATGGTCGCAATCTAACTCCGAATCCTTTTCTATGCAGAAAAAATTGAAGGATCTTCGCTGGGTGCCGATAGCAGGCGCTTTCGACGTGACGAACGACGAAATCACGTATGTTGGTGGCGAATATGATGCTCCGGCAGACTCACTGACTCAGATTCCCCGCGCCAGCAAACCGTTGAAGTTCGTCAATTACGGCACGCTGCTATTTAATCAAAGCTTCGTCGAAGGTACCATCAAGTGCGAAATCGAATTCGATGTGGTTGACCATCGAAGCAGCGCCAGCGTGATGATTCAATATGACCCGAGAACCGGCGATCAGCTTCAATTCACACTCTGCGGAGGCGGCATGGACTTTAGCTTCGGCTTTGGCCCAATGTTCGCGCTACGCTTATGGGCTTCGAAACCAGAATTGGCTGACAGCCAAGCTCAAAACCAGACACCTGTTCATCTCGGCCCCAAAAAACTGACAAGCTTGTTTGAGTCCGGGGATGGTCGAAATCTGCGGGCCAAACATTCCTACCTAATTGAGATTCGCGTGCAGGGCTCCGTCATTACAGCGTCTCTCGACGGGGTTCACGTTATGAAGAGCTCTTTACAAGTAGCCGCACTGCCCGGCAATCAAATCGGGCTATTCTGTGGAACGAGCGGTAAAATTCACGTTCGAAACATCGCAATTGAAACCGCGGAACCAAAGGCTTTCATTGTCATGCCGTTCGATACTCCGGAGTTCGAAGCCTTTTTTCGCGATGTCATTGAGCCGGTTTGCGCCT
>CAZXCO010000046.1:0-2017 GCA_964639095.1 uncultured Solibacteraceae bacterium | reverse complement strand
GGTGATACGCGACAACATCAACGGAGGGAATCACGTTACCACGGGCAGGCAGGTGCCATTCTGCATGTTCACCGACCCGGAGTTGGCGCGCGTAGGCCTCAGCGAGAAGCAAGCTCAGAATCATGGCATTGCTTACCGCTTGTTCAAGATCCCCATGGAAGAGGTGCTCCGGGCGCGCACGCTTTCCGAGACGCGAGGATTTCTGAAAGCGCTGGTGGAGAATGATGGCGATCGCATCCTGGGGTTTACTGCTTTGGGCGTGAATGGCGGCGAAGTTATGTCCGCGGTTCAGATCGCAATGATTGCAGAGTTGCCCTACACCAGGCTGCGCGACGCCGTTCTAACACATCCGACGTTAATGGAAGGCCTCATCCCGCTATTTACTTCCAAGCCTTCCGTCGTTGCGCGAAAGGCGAACGCGAGCGCCTGACTCCTCAGCGGGTCCGATTCCGCACGAGGAGATCACAGGGAGAAGAACATTATGGAAGGGAGCTGACAGGAGGCGTCGAAGGCGTGTTGGTCGCCGGGTTTTATACGAACGAATGAGCCAATACTCTCCGGGCTGAGCGCAGGACCGGAGAGTCTTCGAAGTCGTGCCGATTCCGACGGGCATTCGCCACCAGAGGGCCGAAGGTTGGGCCTGTGATGATTCCCCGGTCGGTCTTTCCGCCGTTGAACTCGGGGTTGACCGAAACCATCGGGAACTCGCTGGAGCGCACCCTTCGGCTCTGGCGGCATTGACACGCTCGACTGCCTTTCATCGAGCAGCCAGTGCGCGCCGATTACGTTGATCGATTCCCCTGAAGCCATTCCAGCCGCCGTGGTGCGAATCCGAACTCCTTTTTTGCTTTCTCGTTCGAAGCGCCGCGCAGTTGCGTTGCGTAGTAAACCGCATCCGGACCAGCGGTCTGAAATGCTTCTCGTTCACTTATGTGCGGCGGCGGAGGTGCACCAATAGAGATAGCGAATGCCGGCAACCAGATAGCCAATGCCACGGCGTCGTTGTCGACGATGTTGTAAACCCCTGGGCGTATCTCCAACGCCGAGGCCGTTGCGGCGGCGGCATCTTCGACATGAATAAATGAGGACACCCCTGTTGCCGGATCAATCACGGGGTACTGGCGCTGACGCACCTGTTCGGAGATGCTTCCACTCTTCGGGTCGTGGTATGTGCCCTGACCGTAAAAGAACCCGTAACGCAGGGCGACCCCTTTCATGCCGGGAGTCCCCAAAACGCGATTTTCCAGCTGCGTGTAGGTGGCGACGCTGCCGGCAATCCCAGGCGGCGCGTCGCGCGCAAGCGGATCCTCCTCCGCTGCCAGCCCCTGGCCCCGGCCGTAGAAGAAGCCGGTAGATTGCACGATGTATCGCTTCACGCCCGCTTCCAGCGCCGCTCGGTGCAGATTGCCTCCGCCTTCCAGCCGGATCTGGCGGTCGCGAGGAGCGGCCTTCCGCATCTCCTCCGGCGTGTACCGTTTGGGCAATGACGTGAGTTCGTCAATGATCACATCAGGCCGGATTTTTGCAATCTCAACTCCGACCGCTTCGGCCTCGAGCGTGTTCAGAACCACGCCTTCCGCCCCCCGCTCACGGAGAGCCTTTAACCCCTCATCTTTGCTGGTCATCCCAATCACTTCGTGCCCGGCAGCAACCAGCGCTGCAATTAACGGCCTGCCGATGGCGCCGGTGGCGCCCGCCACAAACACTGTCACGGTTGTAACCTCCCTCTCAGAAATACCGCCGGTTCTTTCATGGAACCGTCAGCAAAATGCCGTCCACTCTGGTCTTGACGCGGTCTTCGGCCTTCACCCCACGGTGCACCAGAACAACGGCCGAAACGAAGCCTGATTCCACAACCTCGTCCCTGGCCGATTCGGTGCTGCACCACGGGCTCAGTAACGCGCCCGCAATCGGTCAGTCTGCTGCAACGGGGTATCGCATTGTTTCTCTCCAGCTGTCCAGACTAAGCGGATACTTCCCCACGCCGGCAAGCAGGAATGAACCCGCGGAGACCACG
>CAZXCO010000045.1:0-4151 GCA_964639095.1 uncultured Solibacteraceae bacterium | reverse complement strand
GGCTCCTGAGGAGGCGTGCTTTCTATGGTTGGTGTGTTTTCGTTATCGCTTGCCAAATTTCCCTCACTCCCCGGCCATTGACGGCCGAGAACGGCAGCGGCTCGGCATATTGGCGGATGGCCTTCAGGCCTCGCTGCTGCTCTGCTTGATTCAGTTTGTCGATCTTGGAAGCTACCACAAGGTAACGCTGGTTATTCGACTCGAGCCAGTTCTTGAGTTCGAGATCCTTATCCATCCACCCGCGGCGAGCATCCAGGACCAGGAATGAAAGTCCTAAAGTGCTTCTCTCCCGTAAGTAACCTTCAATGAGTTTCGCCCACCCGCTCTTCGCCGCCAGAGGCACCCGCGCGTAGCCATAGCCCGGCAAATCGACGAAATAGAGACTGCCGTCTATGCGATAGAAGTTGATCGCCTGTGTGCGCCCCGGCGTATTACTGGTGAACGCCAGCCCGCGTTGTCCCGAAAGTGCATTGATCAGGCTGGATTTGCCGACGTTGCTTCGACCCAGAAAAGCTATCTCCGGCAGCCCGTCGGCGGGGAACTGCTCCGGACTACTGGCACTCTTGATGAATTCTGCTGTCAATTTTACTACACCGGAAGGATGGGTGGGTGCAAGAGGTGTCTGTAAACAGTATTGTACCCTGTTTCAGCCTGCCGTGTGACCGGACAACAGGGTTCGCGCCATATGAGAGCAGATGGAAGATCCGGGAGCGGGAACCCGCTGGTCCCCGCTCCCGGGTGAAAACGGAATCGTCTCCGGCCGCGCTTTAATGCGCGCGGTCGATCTCCTGCGGAACCGCCAGTTCCACACCCGCCGGCGCCATCGGAAGCGCCACCAGTTCGCGCTCGAGCGCAATCCGCAGCACTTCATCCATATGCTCGACAAAATGCAGCTTCATGATGTTGCGGATGTACTCCGGTATGTCCGGCAGGTCCTTCTGATTGTCCTTCGGAACAATGACCTCGTTGATCCCGTGACGGTGAGCCGCCAGCAGCTTTTCCTTCAGGCCGCCGATCGGCAGCACCTTACCGCGCAGCGTGATTTCCCCTGTCATCGCCACATCTCCGCGCACAGGAATTTTCGTCAGCGCGCTGCAGATGGTGGTCGCAATGGTAATTCCGGCCGAAGGACCGTCCTTCGGAATCGCGCCTTCGGGAATATGCAGGTGCACGTCGAGATTCCGGTAAAAATCACGCGACAGCCCCAGTGTGAGCGCCCGCGACCGCACGTAGCTGAAGGCCGCCTGCGCCGATTCCTGCATCACGTCGCCCAGCTTGCCGGTCACGGTCAGCTTGCCCTTGCCTTCCATCAGGATGCATTCCGTGGTCAGGATCTGGCCTCCCACTTCGGTCCAGGCAAGGCCGGTCGTGGCGCCGATTTCGTTCTGCCGGTCCGTCGTCGTGTCGCGGAACTTCGCCGGTCCCAGCAACTCCGCGATCTTGTCGCCGTTGACGAGAACCTTCTCTTTGTGGCCGTCCCCCACGATCTTCCGCACGACCTTCCGGGCCACGTTGCCGATTTCCCGCTCCAGATTGCGGACCCCGGATTCGCGCGTGTAGTACTGAATCATGGTCGAGAGACCGTCGTCCTTGAACTCGATCTGATCCGAGTTCAGACCCGCGGCCTCGGTCTGCTTGCGCACGAGGAACCGTTTGGCGATTTCCAGTTTCTCGAGCTCCGTATAACCGGAAAGCCGGATGACTTCCATGCGGTCCTGCAGCGCCGGTGGAATCGTGTGCAGCACGTTGGCCGTCGCGATGAAGAAGACCTGCGAGAGGTCGTACTCCACATCGAGATAGTGATCCACGAACATGTAGTTCTGTTCGGGATCGAGAACCTCGAGCAGGGCCGAAGAAGGGTCGCCGCGAAAATCGGTCGACATCTTGTCGATCTCGTCCAGCATGAACACGGGATTTCTCGTTCCCGCCTTCTTCATCATCTGGATGATCTGCCCCGGCAGCGCGCCGATGTAAGTCCGGCGATGCCCCCGAATCTCCGCTTCGTCCCGCACGCCTCCGAGCGACATCCGAACAAACTTGCGGCCCGTTGCCTTCGCGATCGACATACCCAGCGACGTCTTGCCCACGCCCGGCGGTCCGACAAACAGCAGGATCGAGCCCCTGGGATTTTTCACCATCCGGCGCACAGCCAGGAATTCGAGGATCCGCTCCTTGATCTTCTCGAGCCCGTAGTGATCGGATTCGAGCACTTCCTCGGCGAATTTCAGCTCGCGGATTTCCTTCGACTTTTTCTTCCATGGCACCGCAAGGAGCCAGTCGAGATAGTTGCGCGAAACCGTGGATTCCGCCGACATCGGCGGCATGTTTTCGAGCCGCTTCAATTCCGCCAGAGCCTTTTCGAGCCCGTCCTTGCTCATGCCGGACATCTCGATGCGCTTCTTCAGCTCATCGATTTCGCTCTTCTCGCCGCGGCCCAGTTCCTTCTGGATGGCCTTGATCTTTTCGTTGAGATAGTATTCCTTCTGCGCCTTTTCCATCTGGCGCTTCACGCGGCCCTGGATGGTGCGGTCGACATTGAGCTTTTCGATCTCGATGTCCAGCATCTCGGCCACGCGTGTGAGGCGGTCGATCGGATCGAAGATTTCCAGCAGCTCCTGCTTTTCCTCGATCGTGAGCTGCAGATTCGCACCCACCGTATCAGCCAGCTTGCCCGCATCGTCCACGCGGATCGCCGCGACCATCGTCTCGTAGTTCAGGTTCTGGCTCAGCTTGACGTACTGCTCGAACAGCGACGTCACACGGCTCGTGAGACTCTCGAGTTGCGGACCGGACTCCACCTTGAAATTGAATGTCCGGACGACCGCCCGAAAGAAGCCTTCGTCGTCGGTCACCGAAACCACCTTGGCCCGCTCGACGCCTTCCACCAGAACCTTGATGTTCCCGTCCGGCAGTTTCAGGCTCTGGACAATGTTGACGACACAGCCCACGCTGAAAATTTCGTTCGGACTCGGCTCATCCGTCGAGGCATCGTGCTGGGTGGCAAGAAAGATCTTCTTGTCGCCCGCCATCGCGTCTTCCAGGGCGCGCACGCTGGATTCACGTCCCACAACGAACGGCGTCATCATGTACGGAAAAATGACAACGTCCCGGATGGGCATCATCGGAAGCCGTCTGGTATCGGATTTTTCTTTCGAGGTAAGCATGGTAAAAGTTGGCAGTCACTGACAAAGCCGCTCGAACGCCGCCACGCGGAGGGCTGTTCGGATCTGTTTCAGTTGCAATACTATTGTAAGGCCAGACGACGGCTGCCACTGCCTGGCGTCAACCTGAGGGGCTTTACCCGGCCTTTTCGAGCAGAGTCAGGCTGATCTTCTGAGACAGGACCATCTCGCGGGTGACCTGAAATTCCTTCACCTTCTTGTAAGAGGGCAGGAAGTACATCAGGTCGAGCATGAGGTCTTCGAGAATCATCCGCAGTCCGCGGGCGCCCACCTTTCGTTCGAGCGCGAGAATCGCAATCGCCTCCAGAGCGTCCTCGGAGAACCGCAGGCGCACGTTTTCATACTCGAACAGGCGCTGGTACTGCTTGATGATGGCGTTTTTCGGCCGGGTCAGAATCTGGACCAGCGCTGACTTGTCAAGATCCTCCAGTGTCGCCACGACCGGCATCCGGCCGATGAATTCCGGAATGAATCCGTATTTGATCAGGTCGTGCGGCTGCAGCATTCGCAGCAGATCGACATCCCGGCGGTCGCTGATTCCGACGGTCTTGGGCGGCTCCGCGCCCTTCACTCCGTGTTCCTGGTTGTCGTCGGTCATGAAGCCGATTGACTTCTTGCCCACGCGCCGGCTCACGATCTTCTCCAGCCCGACGAACGCGCCGCCGCAGATGAACAGAATGTTCGTCGTGTCGATGGGCGTAAACTCCTGGTGCGGGTGCTTGCGGCCACCCTGCGGAGGAACGTTCGCGATCGTCCCTTCGAGGATCTTGAGCAGCGCCTGCTGCACGCCCTCGCCCGAGACGTCGCGGGTGATCGACGGATTCTCGTCCTTGCGGCAGATCTTGTCGATTTCGTCGATATAGATGATGCCCTGCTGGCAGCGCTGCACGTCCCAGTCGGCGTTCTGGAGCAGGCGGAGGATGATATTCTCCACGTCTTCGCCGACGTAGCCCGCTTCGGTGAGCGTCG
>CAZXCO010000044.1:0-3017 GCA_964639095.1 uncultured Solibacteraceae bacterium | reverse complement strand
TGAAAACAAAGAGAAGACATCCGGCCAGCGTGAGAAGAAGCAAAATGAGGCCAAACGTCATTCCGAAAACAATCGAAACTTCAGTATAGATGCAGGCGAATCCGCCGCCGGATCAGGCAGGATGAAGGCTGCGCCATCCTTGCATTTTCTTAAGGACGATACCTCGCGGTTTACCCTGGCCACGCGGCTCAGGCGTTGACATTCTATGGTGATGAAATTCCTCACACTCGCGTTTTTATACACGACAGGTCTTTCGTTGTACGGCCAGGCGCCGCGGCCGGACCTGACGAGTCGCGCGGAACAGAATGCGCGAGTCGTTACGGACAGCACGCTTACGGGGAAAGGCACAAAGGCATCACCTCTCGGGGTGAAACTGCCGCTTCCTCCGGAGGCATTTCCTGAGCGGCCTTCCACCCCGGCGCCTCCGGTCGTGACCGATGGCGTCACGCTGACGGGCGACGGCACCGCGGCATCCCCGCTCGCGATCAGGGTTCCCTTGTCGCTGGGGAATAACGTGCCGACCGGGCAGCCGGTTCTGACCGTAAACGGTGGTTCGGGCGTCGCAATTCAGAGCCATGGCTCAATGAACGCCAATCCCTGCTGCGACGGTCAGGACGGCATATTCGCAACACAAACCGGGCTCAACGGCGCCGCGGTATTCGGTCTTGCCACAGGCGCCAACGGTCTGGCCGGTGAATTCGAAGGCAATGTCGAGGTGACGGGCAATGTCAGCAAAGCCGGCGGGTCGTTCCGGATCGATGATCCACTCGATCCCGCGAACAAGTATCTGTCTCACTCCTTCGTCGAATCGCCCGACATGATGGACATCTACAACGGCATTGTCACGACGGACCAGAGCGGTACTGCAATCGTCACAATGCCCGCCTATTTCACCGCTTTGAATCGCGATTTCCGCTATCAGTTGACGGTCATCGGCCAGTTCGCGCAGGCCATCGTCCAGAGCGAGATCGCGGCGAACCAGTTCACGATCCGAACGGACAAGCCGGCGGTGAAAGTCTCATGGCAGGTGACCGGAATCCGGCAGGATGCGTGGGCCAATGCCCATCGCATTCCGATCGAAGAATACAAGCCCGCGAACGAGCAGGGCTACTATCTTCATCCCGAACTGCAGAATGCCGGGCCTGAGAAGAGCGTCATGTGGGCCCGCTATGCGCAGAAGATGCAGGAACTCAAAGACCGCGGAGTGCTTGGCCGGTAGACGCGGTTACGCGTCGCCCCGGCTTCCGAACAGGTTCCCGGGACCGAGCAGCCAGAGAGGATCGAGCACCGTCTTCACGCTCTTCATCTTCCCGATCCCGGCGGCCGAATACTGAATTTCGAGCAGGTGCCGCTTCCTCTTGCCGAGACCGTGCTCAGCCGAGACAGTCCCGCCGAGGCGAACGGCCTCCCTGGCGAAGCCGGTCAGCAGCGCGTTGCCGCGCCGCCATTCCTCCTCGTTCCCCGGAAGCACATTCACGTGGAGGTGCGCGTCGCCGATATGTCCGAAGATCACGTACTGGCCAGGAAATTCGCCCTCCAGGGTTTCGCGGTAGATCCCGAGCATTTCCCTGCTCCGGCCGGGCGGAACCGCGAAATCCGATCCCATTTTCGTCAGGTTGCGCCGCCGCACCAGATCGTTCACGGCCTCCGGCAGCGCATGGCGGAAGCGCCGGAACCGCTCGCGGTCCGAGGCGGTGGTAGCGAACCACGAGGCATCGAAGAGCGACGACACGGTTCCCGAGGAACTGTCGAGCCAGTCGAGATCCTCACCTTCTCTCTCCACCAGAACGCAGGCCCGCGCGCCGGAGGGAATCTCCGGAAAACGCGTCCGCAGCAGATCGAGCGAGCCGCCGTCGAGATATTCGAGCATCCTCAGTGCCGGGACCGGCCGCCAGGCATCCACTGCGTCAAGCGCCTGCTCGTCCGACTCGAAGAAGATCACGCCGGTGAGCAGTGAGGCCGGCGCGGGCAGCAGACTCAGTTCGGCCTCCGTCACCACGCCCAGCGTGCCCTCGGACCCGATGAAGAGGTCCATGAAGTCGATCCCGGGGCGAAGATAGTATCCCGCGGTGTTCTTGGTTGCTCCGGTCGCGGGCAGCACCGGAACTTCGAAGGGCGGCCTCTCTCCGCGCTGCAGCGTCAGCAGTTCGCCACTCATAAGCAGCACACGAATGGCCCGCACGTGCCGGCGGGTCGGCCCATAGAGAAAGCTCCGCGACCCGCTCGCATTGGTGGCGATCGATCCGCCAACCGACGCGCCGGTTTCGGTCGGGTCCGGCGCATAGAACTGATTCGGCGCCGCGGCATTCTGCACGTCCCGCAACAACACGCCTGCGCCGCAGATCGCCCGGTCCCCGCGGATCTCGATTTTGTTCAGGCGCTCGAGGCAGATCAGCCAGCCGGTGTGCGGCACGCGTCCGCCGGTCACTCCGGTCCCGGCGCCGGCAATGGTCACAGGTTTTTCGAGGGAAGTCGCCTCTTTCAGGATGCCGGCCGCCTCGGCCTCCGACGCGGGCAGGAAAATCCGTTCCGCGGAGCCGCGGTAACCGGAGGCATCGATGAGATAGGGGGAATCGGGCGCGGGGATCATTCTGCTTATCGTATGGCGATTCGCAGCCCCTGTTGCAACAGCGCGGCTCCGGCGGCCCCGGCGAGCGCCGGGATGAATGCGGGCCGCGCCCCCCTGTGCTTCCAGTCGCTATGGACCGCATGCACGCCGAGGAAAAGGAACGTACCGCCGGCAATCGCGAGCGGATAATTGACCCAGCCGGCGGGTGTCAGCCACAATCCGGTCGCGCCGCCGGCAACGGTGGCGAACTCGACCGCGGCGCACAACGCCAGCACCGCGGAAGCGCGGTGCAGCGACGCCCGCAGCATGGTTCCGAGAGCCAGCCCTTCCGGAATCTTGTGCAGGAACAGGGCCACGGCAAAGACCGTCACCGCCCCGCGAAGATGCGATCCCATTTGAACGGCGAGCAGCCCCCAGCCGTCCACGAATGCGTGCAATGCCGTCGCCG
>CAZXCO010000043.1:0-2435 GCA_964639095.1 uncultured Solibacteraceae bacterium | reverse complement strand
CGCTCTCGTGCTGTTCCGGACGGAGCTCAACATTGTCGGCATGATCGGCATCATCCTCCTGATTGGCATTGTCAAGAAGAACGCGATCATGATGATCGATTTCGCCCTGGCCGCCGAGCGCAACCAGGGGCTGAGCCCGCGTGACGCCATCTTCCAGGCCTGCCTGTTGCGGTTCCGCCCCATCATGATGACCACCTCCTGCGCCATGCTGGGCGGCCTTCCGCTTGCCCTCGGGACAGGCGCCGGAGCCGAACTGCGCCATCCGCTCGGCATCGCCATCGTGGGCGGACTTGTCGTCAGTCAGATGCTGACACTGTTCACTACGCCGGTCGTTTACCTTCTGCTGGACCGGGCGCGGGTGCGGTTCGGACGCCGCCATCCCAGCCCGTACCGCCCCGGAATTCTGGTGCCGGGAGGCATCGAAGGCGATTAGCAACAATTGATTTTCGGGTCTGCTCCCCGGATTTCGACAAGATTACGGGGATATCTCTGCGGCAGGGAGAATTTCAATTCAGGCCAGTATTGCAGGGCCTGAATTGAGCGATCTCAAAGTCTTCCACTCAAGTTAGCAGGCTCTACAGTGCTGCTGCAAGTAAAAAATGTTTTGAATTTCACTTTTTGCGGAAAAGTATTTTAACACCGCGCGTCCCCGTCTTTTGCCATCTTTCGTTAGTTTTTCGGAGTATTTCAACAGAACTCCTGCAATATTGCGGGCAAACCTATGCATATGCCTGGTTTTCAAAGTTTGATTGACCAGACATGCTGAGTCCATGCAAGTCACTTTGGAGCCCACCTCGTCCGCGCTGGATACAGCGGCGGAGTCGCCGATCCTGGATCCACTCGCGTTTCTCCCTTGTTCGCCCGTGACTCGATACAAGAGCGGTCAGGTCGTCTACGCGGCCGGCCAGCCTGCCACGAGACTTTATTTGATCGTGGAAGGGCGCGTGAAGGTGTCCCGGCAGGCCGCAGGTTCGGAGATCGTGGTGGACGTCTATCAGGCGGACGAGTTCTTCGGAGAGGCGGCTCTGGCTTCGCAGGGCAACCGGATGGAGCGCGCCGTGACCCTCGAAAATGTCCGGCTCATGAGCTGGTCGAGAGAAGAGATCGAAGAGCATGCCACTATGCGTCCCAAACTGGGTCTGGCTCTGCTTCAGCTCATGGTGCGCCGCTCGGTGGATTTCAGCAGCCGGATCGAGAGCTTTTCCGGAGAGAGTGTCAGCCAGCGGCTGACCCGCGCTCTTGTGCGGTTCGCCGGCAGGTTCGGCAAGGAGGGTGAAGATGGCAGCGTGAGCATGGCGGCGCTGACCCACGAACTCCTGTCGCAATACGTGGGCACGTCGCGCGAGATCGTGACCCACCACATGAGCCAGTTCCGCCGGGAAGGCTACCTGCAGTATTCGCGCGACGGTATTTCCCTATATCAGCGCGCGCTCGCCGAGTGGCAATTGGCCAATTGATTGCCGGGCGGCCGAGGCTGCGACTCAGCATTCTGTCAAAATGCTGTTGTAGCCTTTGCCGTTTCAGATTTTTGAATCCCGGTCGCATTCCATTCTGACTCCCGTCTCCGGCTTTCTGGCCGAGGCCGGGTTCACTCATTCCCTTTCACCCGCACGGAACTGCACCTTCGGCTGCTCTTATTGCTACGTACCGACCCTGCGGGTCCAGGCAGGACTGCGTTCGGAGGACTGGAATCACTGGGGCGCGCAGACCACCTTCAAGAGCAATGCCGCCGAGCTGGCACGGCGCGCCATTCGTCCTGACCATGCGATTTACTGTTCGCCGCTGACGGATCCTTACCAGCCCGCGGAGGCCCGCATGGGCCTGATGCCCGGATTACTCGAGGCTGTAGCCGGCTCGCCCCCGCGCGTCTTCGTGATCCAGACACGCGGCCCCCTGATTCTGCGCGATATCGAACGCTTGCATGAGACGGCGCTCAGGACAACCCTCCGGGTCAGCTTTTCCATCCCCACGGACCGCGAAGAGGTGCGCCGAATCTTCGAGCCGCATTGCGCTCCGATCGAAGAGCGCTGGCGGGTTGTCGAGGCGCTGCAGAACGCCGGAATCGAAACCTCCGTTGCCGTTGCCCCGATTCTCCCCTGCGATCCCGAGGCAGTGATCGAAACCGCCATTCGTCTGTCGCGCGGGCCGCTGGTTGCCGATCCGCTGCACGTTCGCGCCGTCAAACGTTCCGGAGCCACAACGCGCGAGGCGGCAAGGTCCATTTGCGGCCGGCGCGGCTGGAACGACTGGCTCAAGCCTGCTTTTCAGCGCGGCGTTCTCGCGCGCATGGCCGTGGCAGCGGAAGCGGCGGGCCGGGAATTCGGCTACGGCCCACTGGGTTTCGGACTCCTCGGAAGGTAGATCCATTTGCGACTCTCCAGGCCTGCGCTGATAGAATTGAGGCTTCCGAGGAAATCATATTGGCAGCGATTTTG
>CAZXCO010000042.1:0-4840 GCA_964639095.1 uncultured Solibacteraceae bacterium | reverse complement strand
GACATAGACTTCGAGAAATCGTGCGAACGTTTTCCTGGCCCGCTCGCGATAACTGCGGCGGTTCGCTGTGGCGTCGAAGATCACCGCTACGCCGTGTTCAACCAGAAGCGCGCCGACCCGGATCATCTGCCCGTAGAAGATCTCACGCTCCTCTTCGTCGTAGCGGGGATGAACCGTAAAGATCTTCCTTAACGCATCCGATTCGAGAACGGCCGCGTGAACCCCGCGAGCATCAAGCTGCGCCTTGAGCGAGCGGGTCACAGTCGACTTGCCGGACGCCGGGAGTCCGGTGATCCAGATCGCGAATGCGCCGCTCATGTCAGGCGCCGCAATACCGGTTCACGCAGGTGGGATCGAAATCACCCGCATCGAGCACGGCGAGGGTGAATGAGAGAATTTTGCGCCGAACGCTCTCGCACAGGTTCGGATACCACACCGGGTTGCAAAGGACGAGACCTCGAAATGCATAAAAGGGCGCCACGACCTTCAGCATTTCCGAATCCCTGCTCTGCTCCAGGTAGCGACGCCAGAAACGGGAAAACAATTCCGCAAAAGCGCCCTCCAGCCGGCCCTTCTGACGTAGAGAAAAGAAGAGGTAGTTGATCGTGAGACAGGAAACGTCGTCCGCCGGCTCCCCGAATTCGCCGCGCGAGCGGTCGAGCACACGAAAATCCTCGCCGGATCCGAACAGAATGTTCCACGGATGAAAGTCGCCGTGTACCACCCGCAGCCGGTGGGCGAGGCCTTTCAGCCGCCAGCGCCAGGTGACCAGACGGTGCTCGATTTCTTCGAGTATTCGCGGCGTGACGATTGGGTCCGGGGGAAAGGAATCGGAAAGTCCCATCACGCACTCCCCATGTCCCACCAGTTCGCGAATGCGCCGGGCATACAGACTGGCCCGATCGGAAGCCGCATGGCCGGTGGGCTCGCGATGGATATCGGCCAGATAATCGCACAATGCATCGGCCCTCGCCACATCCGCCGCCCCGGCGGCATGCGCTTTCGTGAGCCGTTCGAGATCGAGCGCATACGGCTCACCCGCGACATACTCCGAAAGCAGGTAGAACTCGTCGGCATCACCGACCGATGTCATGCCGCCGTCGCGCCGGAATCCGCCCACGTCCAGGGCCCGCACATGCCGCGGAAGGCGGTTGAATGCCGCGTGCTGCCAAAGCAGAATCTGGGCCCGGTCCGCCATGTATTCGTGCCCGAAAGGTCCGGCGCTGATTGTGTGGAGGACTGCATTCTTCCGGGCCCCGGTTGGCGTCTCGTATTCGATCCGCACCGGAACCCCGTAACCATAGCGTTTGACGTCCCGATCCTCCCGCGTTTCACCCAGAATATGCAGACTGGATACATGCGTCTCCTCGCGAAAGAGTGACGTCAGGTACGCTTCGATTCGCTCCCGTTCCAATTCCACTGTCTCCGCCTTTTCTCCAGGTGTGATCCGAGCACGATTTTGTCCATCCATTCGCGCCGGCCGGCCGCGAGCGTCCGCTCCAGGGAAGCATCGTAACCGTAGATGTCGTCGAAGAATCGAATGGCGCCGTTCTCACCGGCAAGGGCGGTCGCGTAAACGATGAACACCGGAATCGGCGCATCCAGATTGACCCGCACAGGCTCGACGCCGTTCATCGCTGCGCGAATGCGTTCCCGCGTCCACTCGGGCCTGTGCCGCAGCACCCACACGGCAAGCTCTTCCGGTTTCTCGACGCGAATGCACCCATGGCTGAAATCGCGCCGGGACTTCGAAAAAAGTACCGTGGCAGGCGTTGCGTGAAGATAAACATCGAATTTGTTGGGGAAGACGAATTTCACGCCGCCGAGTGCGTTGTCCGATCCCGGAGCCTGCCGCACGCGCGACCCGCCCGACGGCGTCCGCACGACTTCGTAATGATTTTTGGCAAAATACTCCGGATCTTTGGCGGCTTTCGGGAGGAGTTCACGGCGCACAATGCTCTCCGGAACGTCCCAGTACGGGCGAAAAATCAGATGGGTCATCTCCGCGGAAAAGACGGGCGTCCGATGCCCGCGAGCCAATCCCACCACAACCTTCATCCGCACGGCGGCGCTGCCCGAATCGTCGAACGCGCGCAGTTCGAACTCCGGGATGTTGATGATGATGGGAGGCCGGGCAAATCCATGCGGAAGCTGTCTCCAGCGCTCGAGCGCCAGCTCGATTTGCTGAACTCTCTGGCTGAGCGGAACATTCAGCGCGCGCAGGGTGGCGGAGCCGATCACTCCGTCGGCGTCGAGTCCGTGCCGCTGCTGAAAGTGTCTGACTGCCTCAACGATGGAGCCAGAGTAAGTCTCGCCGGTGACAACGCCCTCTGCGCTCCCCGGCAGATCTCCCAGACGGCGGAGCAGCGTCGCGAGGCTCTGCAGGCCGGGATACGAATCGCCGGGCCTGACCGGCTTCCTGATCTCCGGCAGGCGTCCGCTTTGGTTTTCCGACGCAAGTTTTCTGTAAAGGGCCAGTGCCTGCTCGGCGCGGCGATAGCCCCCAAAAGGCGGCTCGATGCTGCTCAGCGCGGCGGGAATCGCGATGGAACGGTTTGATGCGCTTGCGAGCTGCGAGCGAACCCAGACTGCCATATCTTCGCCGGGACGATTCACCCGTCCGAAGCGCAGGTCCGAGGCAAAGCGAGTCGCCGAAACGGTGAGTGCGAGTTCGAATCGGGCAACCTCCGGCGGATTCGCCGCTCCCGATCGAAGCCGCTCCAGACGCGATGCCCAGCGGCCGGCGTCGTAGTCTTCCGGATCGAGCCCCTTCTCCGCGGCGGCTTCGAGAGCCTGAATGAGGGCCAGCGCCTGCGGCGTGGGCGCTCCCGCCCGGACCCAGACCGGCGCGAAGCCATTTGTTTCATAGAACCGGGCAATGCCGGACCGGCCGCTGGAAAAGTTCGGCCAGCGGAGATCGCTGAGGCGGCCTTCACCCGCCAGTCGGCGCAGCTCGGCCCGAGTCTGGTCCGGCTCACCGCGAGGCGCTGGTACAGAGAATGCGGCCAGAGCGGCAATCGCCAGGGGACGCATCCGGATGAGATAGTACCGCATTCGTCTCCAAACACCTGCACCGCAAGTGCCAGGCGCAGATCGTCCGGGACGGCGCCGGCGAATTTTCCTGGGTCGAATGGCGCAGCGATCCGCGAAAAAGCGCTGTCCCGTCAGCGGCTGTCGCTGGAAACGAACCGTTGTCCTCTCAGAACGGTACGCGCCGCGAGCAGAAGGTCTTCGGCGGCCGATCCTTTCCGGACAAACCCGAGAGCTCCGGTCCTGAGCGCCCTCTCCACGGTGTCGTTCTCATGGTCTACGCTGATGAAAACGACCGAGATCTCCGGTGAATGCACCTTCACCTGCTGAACCGCTTCAATGCCATCGAGCACTGGCATACAGACATCCACGATGATCAGGTGCGGCTTCAAACGCGCGGCGGCTTCGACCAAAGCCTGGCCGCCGAAGACGCTCTCGATAATTTCGAACTCGGTTTCCCGCAGCAGGCGGCGAAGCAGGACATGAACGGGCTTGTGGTCGTCGGCGATGATCACGGTCACGCAACTTCGATCGGCCCCCATGTCCCGCTCGGTTGTAGGAGCATTAGAGCACGATCGGGCCGGGTCTGGTCCTCGTGAACACACGAGTTTCCGGGATTTTTCAAGCCGGATCCGATACCAGGCCGTTCCGGGCGGCGTAGCGCGCCAACTCCGCTGTGGTGTGCAGGCCGGTCCGGGCCACAATGTTGCTTTTATGGAACTCGACGGTACGAGGAGAAACGTTGAGCACAGCCGCGATCTCCTTGACGATCATGCCCTCGGCGAGAAGCTGCAGCACCTCGCGTTGACGGTCCGTCAAGCCCGCGCCGGCTTCGTCCGAGGGCCTGGTCATAAGGTTTTGCAGAACCTCTTTGGCGATTCGCGGTGTGATGTACGTCCTGCCCTCAAGGGCGGCGTCGATCGCCACAATCAGTTCTTCGGCAGCCGCATGCTTCAGGACATAACCAGATGCTCCGAGGCGGAAAGCCTGAGTGGCCAACGCAATGTCCTGGCTGCCCGTGAGGAACACAAATCGCGTGCGGTAGCCTGCCTTGATTGACTGGATGAGCGCATCCAGCCCGTTCAGCAGGGGCATCGCGATATCCACGACTGCGACCTCCGGTTTCAGCGTTTCAATGCCGGCCAGGAGCGCGCGGCCGTTGCCGGCTGTAGCGGAAATCTCGAACTCCGGCTCCAGGATCCGGCGCAACCCTTCGATAGTGATCTCGTGATCGTCCGCAAGAATGAGTCTATGTTTCACCGGCTCTGGTCTCCTCTGTTGCCGCGAGGGGTACCCGGATACTGAGTCTTGTGCCGGCTCCCGGCAGGGAGGCGACGGTAAACACGCCGCCCATTCCACGAGCGCGCTCTTCGATACCGATAAGTCCGAGTCCTGGACGGGATGCCGTCTGACCAACGTCGAACCCCCTTCCGTTGTCGATAATATGCAGCCACAGGTGTGTACCGGAGTCGCCCCCAAGAGTCACGCTGACTTCTGTCGCGCCCGAATGACGGGCTGCGTTTCGCAGGGATTCCTGTGCGATGCGATAGAACGCTACCGCTACTGCACGCGGAATGCCTTCCGGAACGTCGCGTGTTTCCACCGTCGCGGCAATTCCGTGCTGCGCCTTGAACCCGCTGCACAGCGCCTTCAGACCCGCGGCCAGATCGGCGTGTTCCAGGATGCTCGGGTGCAGAGAATGGGAGAGCTTCCGAATGTCTTCGGAGAGGTCAAGGACCTCGGCCTGCAGGCGGCTCAACTCCTTCAACAGATCCGGAAGTACGGGCTCGACGCACGCTTTCCTGAGCAG
>CAZXCO010000041.1:0-1954 GCA_964639095.1 uncultured Solibacteraceae bacterium | reverse complement strand
AGCGCCTGCGCTGCCACCCAGACACACAATGCGCCCCGCCCCCGGGCCTGCCGGCTGCATGGCTGCCGCCTTTCCGTCCTCGGCAGGAAGTGGCAAGCGCTCCGAACTGGCCACGATCGCCCCGAGCGCGTCGGCTGGCGGAGGGCGGCGAGGAGCCGCAGCGCCCAAGCCGCTCGAGTTTCATATCCCGATCGAATCGGGAGCGCGTCTCGTCGGCGTCACTTTCCTGCAGCACACGGAAGCGCGCGACGAAAACGTTCTCCGCCCGCGCCTCCGGACCCGCGGCACGGAGGTGGCGATCGAAAGCGTCACCATCAGCGGACCCTACCACCCCACCGGCCGCGGCAACAGCGAAAGCCGCCAGCGCATCTTCATCTGCCGCCCCCGCAGCAGCGAGGAGGAATTGCCCTGCGCCAGGAAAATTCTCTCCACGCTGGAACGCCGCGCGTATCGCCGGCCGGTGACCGATCACGATATCGACTACCTGATGCCCTTCTACACAGCCGGCCGTGCCGAAGGCGACTTCGATCGTGGGATTCAGAAGGCGCTCGAAAGGCTGCTTGTCAGCCCGCAGTTCCTCTTCCGCGTGGAACACAATCCGCCCAACGCCGCGCCCGGAACGATCTACCGCGTCAGCGATCTGGAACTGGCTTCGCGCCTTTCCTTCTTTCTCTGGAGCAGCATGCCGGATGACGAACTGCTGGATACGGCCGCCAAAGGAAAACTGAGCGACCCAGCGGTTCTGGAAAGGGAAGTCAAGCGGATGCTTGCCGACCCGCGTTCCGAGTCGCTCGTCAACAACTTCGCCGCGCAGTGGCTGTTTCTCCACGACGTCACTGCGAAACAGCCCGACGTTCTGCTTTTCCCCGATTTCGACGATGGCCTGCGGTACGGCTTCGAGCAGGAGACGGAACTGTTTCTGAACAGCGTTCTGCGCAGCAACAAGAGCGTGCTCGAACTGCTCTCGGCGAATTATACGTTCGTGAACGAACGTCTCGCGAAGCACTACGGCATCCCCAATGTGGAGGGCAGCCGCTTCCGCCGTGTGACCTTTCCACCCGGAAGCCCGCGCGGCGGTCTTCTGGGTCAGGGCAGCATTCTCACGCTGACCTCCTACTCCACCCGCACGTCGCCCGTGGTGCGCGGCAAGTGGGTGCTCCAGAATCTTCTCTCGGCGCCTCCGCCGCCGCCACCACCGAATATTCCGGCGCTGAAGACCGAAGGCTCGGAGCCCGGCAAGACCCTCACCATGCGCGAAGCAATGGAGAAACATCGCGCCAATCCGGTCTGCGCAAGCTGTCATGCGCGCATGGATCCGATCGGATTCGCAATGGAAAACTTCGACGCGATCGGGGAATGGAGAACAACCGACGCCGGCCAGCCCATCGATACTTCCGGCGTTTTCCCCGACGGGACCAAATTCAGCGGGATGGACGGTTTGAAGAAAGTTCTGCTCAGCCATCCCGACCAGTTCGTCTCCACAGTGGCCCGCAAGCTGATGATGTTCGCCATCAGCCGCAATCTGCAGTATTACGATGAACCCGGGGTGCGCGCCATTGTCCGGAATGCAAAGTTATCCAACTACACCTTTGCCTCTCTGGTCGCCGGAGTGGTAAAGAGTCCTCAGTTTCAGATGCGGGAAGTCGAATCAGGAGAGCGAAAAGATGTTCATCACTAAGAAATCGCTGCCGCGCCGGACTTTTTTGCGCGGCGCTGGCGCCGTCATGGCGCTGCCGATGCTCGATGCCATGGTCCCGGCGCTGTCCGCAAAGACCGTGAGCACTGCGCCGCGACTGGGCTTCATCTACATACCGAATGGGGTGATCCTCGAACAGTGGGTCCCCAAAGCCACAGGAACCCACTACGACCTGCCGCCCATCCTGAAGCCGCTCGAACCCGTCAGAGAGCACGTGAACGTGCTGACCGGGATGGCTCATCTTCAGGCCGACACATT
>CAZXCO010000040.1:0-2989 GCA_964639095.1 uncultured Solibacteraceae bacterium | reverse complement strand
GATGATATTCTCACCGAAGCGAAGAAGTGAAATTGAACCGGAGGTGTTCGATGCGCCGGCAACATGCGGCCACACTGGTTGCAATCGGAAGTGTCCTTGGACTCGCGTCGCTGGCCGTGGTCACCGCCCAGACCCGGTCGTCAGCGGCGAAGTCTGCGGCCGCGAAGTCGAAGGGGGCTGCGCAGGGAAACGTGCCGCGAACACCGTGGGGCACGCCCGACCTGCAGGGCACATGGTTCGTTCTCTATGACACGCCGCTCGAACGCTCGGCTGCCAACGCCAACAAACCTTTCCTCACCGATGCGGAAGTCGCAGCCGCCAACGAGCGAAAGGGCTTGAATCCGGGGCGCAATGAGCGCTCCACCAACGCCGCTCAGGATGTAAACGGAGCTTATAACGCCGTGTTCAACTCCGTCCTCCGAACCGGAAAACGAACGTCGCTGGTTATCGATCCGGCGGATGGCAAGATTCCGCCTCTCGTCCCCGGGGCGCGGCCGTTTGGCAGGGGCGGCCGCGGAGGAAGAGGGGGCGGCAATCTCGGTGTTGGCGGAACTCAGAACGATAATCCCGAAACGACCGCGCAATCGCCGCGCTGTCTGGGCGTTCCGATGCCTTTCCTGCCGCTCAATACCGCCTTCGCCCAGGGCACGGTGATGCAGCTCGTGCAGTCCCCCAAATCCATCGGGATCTACATGGAAGACGATCACGCGGGCGGAGGCAACCGGGTCATCTTCATGGATGGGCGCCCGCACGCTCCGCAGGACGCGCGATTCTACCTGGGCGATTCCCGCGGTCATTGGGAAGGGAACACGCTCGTCGTTGAGACAACGAACTTCATCGACGGTTTTCGCGGAGCCAACCCCGCCACGTACAAGATGACCGAGCGCTTTACCATGGTCGATGCGCATAACCTCCGCCGCGAAATCACCTTTGAAGATCCCAAAACGTGGACGCGGCCCTGGACCGTTCTCATCGAAATGGGCAAGTCGGCAGACGACAAGCACATGATCTTCGACTCCGCCTGCCATGAAGGGAACTACGGCATGGTCGGCATTCTCGCCGGAGCCCGCCGGGAAGAGCAGGAAGGCAAAAAGAAGTAAGCCGGCGGGAATCCGCGATTACTTTCCCGCTTGCGCGCAGGCGTCGCTCCAGCCTTCCGTGCACGCAAGTTTGTAGAGCGCTGAAGGCGTACGTTCGCGGATCGGTCCTTTGCTTCCCTGCAGAATGATCGGGTAATCCTGGAGATCCGGCGGCGCGCTGGCCAGGGTGCCGCCGTTCGTCATCGTTTCCAGATTCCGGCAGGCTGTCCCAAGTCCGAGGTCACAGCCCTGTTTGAAAGGCGCAAGCGCCCCCGCCGGATCGAGCCGCCGAAGGTCCTCGCCCGATCGCGAAAGCACGATGTCCAGCAATCCAGCTTCATTACACGCCCATGCTGAGCCGCGATCGCAGAAGTTCGATTGCAGATCCGCAAGATATGGGCAGGCGTACGGCCGTCCGTCGTCACAGGCCTGGCGCCAGAAAGGCAGCCACTGGCCGGGATGCCTGTCGCCAACCCCCTGCGTCACGCTCAGGCCCGTAAATACGGCCGCCCAGACGGCCATGTATGCCAGGTTCCACACGCGCGGTGCAAGCGCCCGCCCGAGCGCCCGCGGATCGAGCATCCGCAGAAAACGCGACCGCGCTGCACCGTCGATGGCCTGCACGGTCAGGTTCAACAACGGCACCTGCAGAAGCTTGTCGTAAAACGTCGGCATTCCCGCGCGTCCCAGCAGATCGTACAGCGCGACAGTGCTCAGCCCGTAAAACGCGCCGTAAACCACCCGGCCCAGTTCGGTGCGCGGCGACGTGGAGGGATCGTTGAACAGGAGGTGCATCCCCAGAAACACTGAAATCGGAATGTACGAGTCGTAGAAAAAATAGATGCCCGTGGCGGCGAAGTAAAAGCGGCCGAACAGCCATGTCGCCACCACCGCCGACATCGTCATCGAGGTCACTCCGAAGAAGAATTGCCCCGGCAGCCCGATGAGAAAGAGCATCAGGTACATCTGCGGCGGATAGAACTGCGTCGTCGCGATTTCCCTGCCCCAGGTGATCCCCGTCGTTCCGGTCGCGAGCAGCGCCAGCGAAAACAGGGCCAGCGGAAGCGACGACGGGTTGAAGATGTGGACCCGGCGGCCGTCGCGATTCCAGTGCACGAACTCCTTGGCCGCGAGGCCAACCGCGATCATCAGGAACTGCAGATAAAACCAGTCGGGCCGGAACCACAGAAAGAGATTGATGCTGAAGATGACCGGAAACTGCGCGAACCCCAGAATGCAGTGGTCGCGACGCGACCAGCAAAGCAGCAGGTCGAACGCGTAAGCGAACGCCAGCTGCGCCGCAATGTACCAGGCGAACGAGGGAACCTCAGGCCAGTACATGCCCCAGTACACCAGCACCGCACCCTGCGCGCAGGCCTGCACGTAGTGCTGCTTTTTCGGAGCGAACTGGAGCGTGAGGCTCCGCCCTTTGATCCGCGCCAGAGCGAACAAAACCGCGGTCCACACCCCGAGCGCCGCCGTCGCGCCGAAAAGCGCCCACACGGCTTTCGGATGTCCGCGCACCGGCACGGCAAATGCTATACCGGCGAGGCCGGCCGCGAATGCAAGCGGCAGGAGAAGATCGCGTACGGTCGCCCGCGTTTCCTTTTTCGCGTCGACCAGTTGTTCATTCATGGTGTCAGGCAGCTGTGGCCGCGGCCCGTGTTCGAAGCAACACGCTCCCGGAAAAGTATATCGGCCGTGATCCCCTGAACGCTAGTTTGCCGAACGCTGCTGCTTTCTATACCACCCGACAGCCTCGATCGCGCCCGCGTCCCGGTCGTTGTACCGTAGGATCGTGATCCCCGCCTGACGCATCGAGCCGCCCGGCGTTTCCGGCAGGCTGTCGTTGGTCAGCAGCAGCCCGCCCGGCTTAACCATCGCGCCGATATTTTCGAGCGCCAGCATCT
>CAZXCO010000039.1:0-13368 GCA_964639095.1 uncultured Solibacteraceae bacterium | reverse complement strand
GCGGTGAAATGAACGCATGAAGAAGCGTGGCCCCCGCTCCGGCCTCTTGTTTCCAGAGTTATTGACCGGTCCGGAGAATCCATGGATAACCGCACCCGCGAAACGTATCGGCGATGCGCCGCTCAGCGGACTCAGAACACTTGAGTTGTGCGCTGGGGCGGGCGGCCAGGCAATCGGCCTCGAACAAGCGGGCATCGAACACGCAGGACTGGTCGAGATCAACAAGAGCGCTTGCGCGACCCTTCGTCTGAACCGTCCCGCGTGGAATGTCATTGAGGACGACCTGAATCATTTCGATGGCGGCCCGTTTAAAGGCGTCGATCTCATCTCCGGTGGTCTGCCTTGCCCGCCTTTCTCAGTAGCCGGGAAGCAACTCGGGAAGAAGGACGAGCGTAACCTGTTTCCGGCAATGATCCGGCTGGTGGATCAAATCCGGCCGCGAGCCGTCATGATCGAGAATGTTCGGGGCTTTCTGGATGCAGTCTTTCAGGATTACCGCGGCTACGTCAGAGACGAGCTCCTGAAACTTGGCTACGAACCCGGCTGGAAGCTGATGAATGCGTCGGAATTCGGCGTTCCTCAATTGAGGCCGAGGGTGGTGTTCGTTGCGGTCCGGAAAGAGTTCTCCCAATATTTCTCATGGCCGCAGCCGTCGGACATTCCGCCGAAGTCAGTCGGTGAAGTACTCATCGATTTGATGGCGTCGAACGGCTGGAGGGGCGCCTCTGGCTGGGCTGAGCGCGCCAACGAGATAGCTCCGACCATCGTTGGCGGTTCACACAAACACGGCGGACCTGACCTCGGGCCGACTCGGGCGCGGAAGGCTTGGGCCACACTCGGCGTTGATGGCCTGGGACTGGCGAATGAGCCCCCCGGGCGGGAATTTCCGCTTGACGGCCTGCCGCGCCTGACGGTCCGAATGGTGGCCAGGCTACAGGGCTTCCCGGATGAGTGGCAGTTCGCAGGCGGCAAAACCCAGTCCTATCGCCAAGTGGGCAATGCCTTTCCTCCACCGTTTGCGCGAGCCGTCGCTGAACAGATCAAGCTGTGTTTGACCAGCTCACGGTCCTTGAGGATTGCGGGTTGAGAGCCAGGACCTCGCTGTTGCAGGCTGCGCGAAAGAGCTATCATGCTGCGCTCCTCGATAACGGAGTGCTGTGCATGGCGCCTCGGAAGAAGCCGAAAAAAGGGCGGCCCGCAAGTTTTCCGTCGAATGCAGACGGTGATAGCGTCACGAGTGTCGCAATCGCGCGCGCCATTTTTGAACAAATCCAGACCGAGACCAGGCTCGGAGGCCGTTTGGCCGGACAGATTTCCGGGAGCAGGTTCGAACAGATCACGCGCTCATTCGTTCAGGAAACATTCCCTGCCTTGAAAGCATTGCGACCGGTAAGGTGGGATTTCAACCCGGAGAAGCGGGCGATCTTCCGGTTTGAGCAGTATCATCATTTCGCGCAACTCTCTGACGTGGCAGCGAAAAACCCTGAAATCGCGGTCCTGCTCGGCAGCGACTACGTAATCGCCCCGGACGTCCTGGTGGTGAGGGAGCCGGAACCGGACGAGGTGATCAATGCGGGCGAGCGGATCGTCGATGATACCGTAGGGCTGCGTTCGGGCCTCAGGCAGCGAAACAACGGCCTGCCAATCCTGCACGCGAGCATTTCGTGCAAATGGACGTTGCGCAGCGACCGGGCCCAAAATGCGAGATCAGAGGCGTTGAACTTGATCCGTAACCGGAAAGGGCGCCTGCCACACATCGCCGTAGTGACAGGAGAGCCGCTGCCGAGCCGACTGGCTTCTCTCGCGCTCGGGACGGGCGATCTGGACTGTGTCTATCATTTTGCCCTTCCGGAGTTGATCGAAGCCGTTCAGACACTCGATATCGAAGATTCCGAGAATCTCGTTAAGATCATGGTCGAGGGGAAACGCCTCAAGGACATCTCCGACCTTCCATTGGATCTGGCGGTGTGACGGACAAGCTCACTCCCGAGCGCCGGTCGGCCAATATGAGCCGCATTCGAAGTCGGGATACCTCGCCCGAGCTCATTGTGCGCCGTTTGATCCATGGGATGGGCTATCGCTACCGCTTACATGTAGCCTCGCTTCCCGGCAAGCCAGATGTCGTACTGCCCCGGCTCAGGAGCATAATTGAAGTTCGGGGATGCTTCTGGCATCAGCACCCCGGCTGCATCGACTCGCATGTTCCGGCGTCCCGGGTGGAGTATTGGGAGCCTAAGTTGCAACGTAATCAGTTGCGCGACAACAAAAATAGCCGCCAACTGCGAAAACTCGGCTGGAGAATGTGTGTCGTTTGGGAATGTGAAACGAAGGCTCCCGTGAAGCTTTTACGCCGCCTCGCGCGATTTCTTGGATACTGATCCTTGTGCGCTGTGCGCCGGTAGTGGATTCCAATCAGTCCCTTGGGTGACTGGCGTATCGGAATCGCGTCATTTGGCGGGGGCGATCGACTGGACCTGAATCGTCTTCGTCTTTGCGTCAACGCTGCCCGTGACCACTACCTTTTTGCCGGCGTACTTTTCCGGCGTCTGCTGGTCGCTGAGCGTATACACTTCCTTGCCGTCGTAGAGCACATACTGGGCATCGTGCGCGTTGACGCAGGCGATCGTACAGGCGCCGTCAGTGGCCCCCATTCGCATGTGGGAATGATCACCCGTGGCGCACATACTGTCCGTGATGACGCCTGTAAAGGTGCGTCTTGCCGGAGCGCCCGCAAGCGACGCGATAACGATCAGGCCCAGGACCACAAACCGCACGGCGGATGCTCCCGGGCCCCGATTTCCTTCCGGCACGCTAGCTGCCCGGCGTCATCAGGTGCGCCGTCGTCGTGCCCGCGTTCATGATCCAGACGCCGCCCTGCTTCGGGTTATCCGGCAGCCCCAGCGACTGGGAGGTCGCATTCGGCACTGCGATCGTGATGTGCTTGCGAGTGTGCTCCGCATCCATGCCACTCAGGTGATACCACACCGATCCGAACTCCGGCTTCACGCGCGTGCCGTTCTTCTCTGCCTCGTCGAAGGCCGCCTTGCTGGCTTTCTTGTCGGTAATGGCCTCGAGCTTCAGGTTCTGGGCCACGCGATCCAGATTGGCGATGCTGGTGCATTCCACCGAGAATGGCCGCTGTCCCGGCTGCCCGGAACGGTCGTAACAAACCAGCTTGTTCGTGCCCTTTTTCAAAGTCTCGTAGGTGAAGTCGGGCTTCCATTTGATGACTGTGGCGCCATCCTTCATCTGCGCGGGGGCAGCGAGGAGCGCTTTGTCGATTTCCGATGTCTGTGCGAGCAGGCTGGCCGAAAGCGCCACCAGACCGAAGGCGATCGGGATCATGCGTTTCATGTGTTTATCTCCAGTTCATCCGCCTGCGGCTTTCCCGTCGCGAGCGCCGGAAAAACACCTGGAGAAATATCGGAGCAGGTCGCGAGAGGCCGAAGCGAAGGTTCAGTATATCGCGGGGTGCATGCCAGTATCCATGCGCTCTCCGGAGATTTCTCCGCTCACGCCTGAATCCGGGTCGGCGCAACCCGGCTCGCGTATAACCGCTCTGCCTCCGCATTGAATTCGCATCCGAAGAGCGCGATTGCGGCCAGCAGATACATCCAGATCAGCAGAGCCATACTGGTGCCGACGCTTCCATACAACACGTTGTAATTTGTAATATTCCGCACGTACCAGCCGAACGCCACGGTTGCCAGCATCCAGAGAATTGTCGCGAGGATGGCGCCCGGCCAAACGCGGCTCCAGCGTTGCTTCCGGTAGGGACCGTAAAAGTAAAGGATCGCCGTCAGGCTGGCCGTGGCTCCGAAAGCGACGACGTATTGCATGATTCGCGACAGAATCTCCCAGCCCGTCGCGAAGGGGTTCAAAATCGGATCGACCCGAATCAGTTTCAGGATCGCGGAATCCACCGCTCCTCCGAACAGAATCAGCGAGGTGGCTCCGAACAGCGGAAGCAGGGAAAGGAATGCAAGCATCAGACCGATCCCGGTGTGCGCCAGCATCGAACGATTGCGCGGCACACGGTAGGCTGCGTTGAATCCATCGATCAGACTCTTGATGACGCTCGAACCGGCCCACAGCGACAGCAGCACGGCCACGATCAGAATCGCCGTCGGCCGTTTTCCTCGTGAATGGAACTGCTCGAGGACGACATCCTGCGTGCCCGGAGGCAACACGTCATTCAGAAACGCGACCAGCCGGCGCTGCACTACTTCCGCGCGCATCTGCACGAACACGGTCGCCGCGGTCGCTAGGACGGGAAAAAAGGAGAGCAGAGCCGAATAAGCGGCTCCCTTCGCGATCGTGAAGAGACCGTCATCGAACGACGCAAAAAGCGCTCGGCGGAGCAGGTATAACATCTGGCGCATCGGGCGCTCCGTCCACAATAGTGTCACAGCAGGGTGGCCGGGATGGCAGCGGGATCACAGACCAGAGGCCGCGCGCGCCGCCGCGCGCTTCCGCAACGCCTTGAAACCCTCCAGGAACATTGGCAGTAATGAGATGAAAATCACGCCCAGGATTACCTTCTCGAAATTGCGCCGGACGATTTCAATCTGGCCCAGACGGTAGCCGATCGTCAGCATGAAGCCGATCCACAGAGTTCCTCCGAAGATGCTGAACAGCAGAAATCGGGGATAAGGCATTTCCGCCACGCCGGAGATGAAGGGCGTGCAGGTGCGGATGATGGGAATGAACCGCGCATAGACGATCGCCCTTGCTCCGTACTTCTCATAGAACGCCTTCGTGCGTTTCAGATGATCGGGGTGGAAAAAACGCGACTTTGGACGGCTGAAAATGCGCGGACCCGAGCGTCTGCCGAGAAAGTACCCCACGTTATCTCCGGCGATTGCCGCGCACATGAGCAAGGCGGCCAGCAGATAGACGTTCAGGCCGGCGGTCCCGCTGACGACGCCCACCGAGAACAGCAGGGAATCGCCGGGAAGAAAGAAGCCGATCAGCAGCCCGGTTTCGGCAAAGATGATTCCGAACAGGCCCGCAGTGCCCAGCGCGCTGCCCAGCAGGGCCCGCGCCAGGCCCAGAAGCCGCTCGGCGTTATAAAGCGTCTTCAGGAACTCCAGAATGGCGTGCATGCTCTGTTTGATGTTGTTGCAGTTACCACAGGGCAGGGCTTGCGCGTATTCCCCGCCCGGAGCGAACGGTTCGGTGCGATTTTCCGGCGCGCCGGAGAACTAGCTGCGTGTGCTGTAGCTCTGAACCAGACGCGCGATCGCTTCCTGATTGATTTTGAGTTTGCCCGCTTCCTGCAGACGTTTCTTCAATCCGTCTTCGAACATGGTTGTGCGGTCGCGGGTCTTCTGCTGCTTCAACTCGTCGCGGATGCTCGCCGTCTGAGACACCGCGTCGGCATCGCTGGCCGGGATTTTGGCGACGACTTTGGCGACAACGCGTCCGCCGGGAATCGAAACCGGACCAATCAGCGAACCCACCGGCTTCGTGAAGGCATCCGGGAGAGAACTGGCGGAACCGACGCTTTCGATCGCGCCCTGACGATTCACATCCGGAGATGTCTTCACTTCGATTCCCATCTCCTTGCCGGCCTTCGCGAGATCCCCGCCCATGGCCTTCGCTTTGGACAGGAGTTCGGCGGCCTTCTGGTTCAGAATGTTCTGGAGTTTTTCCTCACTGGCCTTGTTGCGGACATCCGCGCGCGCTTCTTCGAGCGCCGCCTGATGCGCGGCCTGATAGTCTGTCACGGTCGCCACAACCACCTTGTTTCCGGGCAGGACCACCGGACCGGGAGTCATTTCGCCTTTGCGCAGCGGCGCGACCGCATCGCTGATTTCTTTGGAGACGCCGATCTCCGGGATCGGATCGCCGGCCTGAATATTGTCGGCATGGATGACAGTCGTGCCGAGCGCCGCGGCCACCTTTTCCGGATGGAGGGGATCCTTACGCAGCTCGGTGACCGCCTTGTCGGCCAAGGTCTGCATCTGCTGCTGTTGCGCCCGCTGGGCGTATTCCCCTGCGATCTGGGCCTTCACCTCCTGGAACGGCTGCACATGGGCCTGCTCGTGTTTTTCGACCTGAATGATGTGATAGCCGTAGGTCGTTTTCACCAGCCCGCTGGTCTGCCCCGGCTGCAGGGAAAACGCCGCTTTTTCGAATTCCGGAACGGTCTGGCCTTTCACGATGAAACCGAGTTCACCGCCTTTTGACGCCGATCCTGGATCGTCCGAATTGTCTTTGGCCAGCTTGGCGAAGTCGCCGCCCGCCTGAATCTGCTTCAGAATGCCTTCGGCCTTGGCCTTCTTCGCGGCATCGTCGCTGGCGTCGGATTTGATCAGGATATGCCGCGCCTGAACGCGCTCCGGGGTCCTGAATTTATCGATTTCCGAGTTGTACAGCTTCTGCAACTCCGTGTCGGTCACAGGGGGGATCTGGACCTTGGCCGGGTCCAGCAGAATGATGGCCAGGCTGCGTTTCTCCGGTGTCTGGAACGAGGCTTTGTGCGCATCGTAATAGGTCTTGATTTCAGCGTCCGTGGGCTCCGCATCGGCCTGATACCGGGCCGGGGGAAGAACCGCATAATCAACTCTGATTTTGTCGTTCTTGCGGTGATATTCGTCGGCGATCTCCCGGGGCGACACCACGACGCCTTCGGTGACGATTTGCCGCAGGCGGTTCACCAGAATCTGGCGCGCCGTGTCGTCTTTCAGTTGCGCCATGGTGACACCTTCCTGCTGCAGCACGGCGTTGAGAGTGGCTGCATCGACCTTGCCATTCTTCACAAGCTCCGCCGGCAGGCTGTCCATGATCGCGTTATCCGTCTCGTCCGAGCTCACGCGTATGCCCAGCCGGTTGGCCTCGTACGCCATGGCCCGGTCGGAAATCAACTGCTGCACGATCTGCGGAACGTAAATGGAAAGCAGCTCCGGCGGCAACTGACGGTTTTGCGTCATGTTCTGGATCATTTTAGAGACCTCCTGTGACGTGAGGTCATCCTTGCCAATCGTCGCCACCACGGTCCGGTCCGCGGTGCTGGTGAAGCCCGTCCCCGACGTGGGGATCAGGTAGGTGACCATCGAGAGGCCAACCAGACCGAGAAGGACAGTCAAAGTGATGCGCACAGCCTTGTCACGGCTGCGAAATAAGTCAAACATTGCCGGGGATACTCCTGAACCGAAAACTCTTGAAAACTCTTATTGTAGCGCGAGTTTCACACCTTGTGCCTGATTCCGGGCTCCGGGCGCGCTACAGATGGCATTCCGAATGGACCGCCCGGACCGCTTTCTCCAGTCCGTCGCGCCGCACCACAATCGAGATCGTCAGTTCGCTCGAACCCTGGGCAATGGCGATAATGTTGACGTTCTCGCGGGAAATGGCGGTGAAGATCCGGCCCGCGAACCCGGAAAAACCGCGCATCCCCTCGCCCACGACGGCGAGGAGCCCGACGTTCCGGTCCACATCGATCTCGCGCACATACCCGTGCGCCAGTTCGAGGGTCAGCGCCGCCTCGATCGCCTGCGTAGCCACCTCCAGCTCCTCTTCCCGCACGAGGAAGCAGAAGCTCTGCCGGTAGCTGGAACTGGAGACCGCCAGCACTTCGACGTTCGCCCGGTCCAGCGCCTCGAGAGAGCGCGCCATGATATGCACGCCGCCCACCCCGGAACTCGCCGGTTCCAGCGAGACGAGCGCGACTTTGGCCATGGACGTCACGGCATGGGCGCCGTTGTTTCCGGCGCTCAGAACCGGAACGATTCGGGTTCCCGGCTTTTCGGGCGCGAAGCTGTTCTTGCTCCAGACCGGAATCCGGCGCTCCACCAGCGGCGCCAGCGTGCGTGGATGCAGGACTTTTGCCCCGGCATACGCCAGTTCCGCCGCCTCCCCGTAGGTGATTTCCGTTAGAATCTTTGCGTCCGGCACGAGCCGGGGATAGGCCGTCATGATGCCGTCGACGTCGGTCCAGATCCAGAGCTCGCCGGCGCCCAGCACGGATGCGAGAATCGACGCGGAAAAATCCGAGCCGCCGCGCCCGAGAGTGGTTGGGCGCCCGTCAGCCGTCGCGCCGTTGAATCCGGTCACAATCGGAATGTCTCCGCCCTCGATCAGCGGCCTGAGGCGTTCATTGGCCTTTTTTTCCGTCGCCGCCATCAACGGTGAGGCGTTGTTGAAAACGGCGTCCGTGACGATGACCTCGGCCGCATTCACAGCCTGCGCGCGCACGCCGCGTGCCTTCAGGTGTTCCGAAACCAGCAGCGCGGACAGCTTCTCTCCGGCAGCGACCGCTTCGTCGACCGTCCGCGGCGGGCGATGCCCGAGCATCTGGATCCCGTTCACGATCCGGCGGAATTCCGCCACAAGTTCTTCGATCTCCGCGCGCACGCGCGCCTGCTCGGATTCCGGCAGAAGTTCCGCCGCCGCTTCAAAATGGCGGGCTTCGAGCTGCCGCAGGTTGTTGTCGATTCCAGCCTGGTCGTCGCCTTCGGCGTGGCGCGTTGTGTCGAGCAGGAGATCGGTGATCTTCGACATCGCCGATACCACCGCCACGACCGGCCGCCGCGCGGCTTCGCGGACAATCAGATCGCAGGCGGTTCGGATACGTGCGGCGGCCCCCACACTGGTTCCGCCGAATTTCATCACCAGCAGTTCGCGGCTATCCAGATTCGTCCCCCGATCCCGTTCATATTTCTGTCCTTTACATTTTGCCCTATGACCCGCTCGAACCGCCGGGCTGCCGCACCGCCTGTTCTATGATGATCGGTTACGATCATGGACCCGATTTCGGAATATCAGCAGTGGAAGCGGCAGGGCGAGCAACTGCGGACGCAGGCAAAGCAGGCCATGGAAAGCCGCTTTCGTGATCTTCTCCTCGAAGCGGCGCAGATTGCGGACGACTACCGGCGCGACTTCGGGACTCCCCTCAAGCCGCCGCCCGCCGTCACGGCATTCCGCTACAAGGCCGCGACGAAATCGAAGAAAGCGGTGAAGAAGGCCGAAAAGCCTGCCGCGCCGGTCCGCGCGGAACCCCCGGCGCAGGCCGCCGATCCGAAAATCGCCGCCCTGCAAAGGCGCCGCGCTCAGATCCAGAAGAAAATCGACGAAGCGAAAAGCAGCGGCAAACCCACGAGGAATCTGGAAGACAAGCTCTACGAGGTGGAAGACGAACTTCGCCTTTCCAGCCACGCCTGAGAACGGCAATGCCTGAGAAGACAACCCTTTTCCGTCTGGGCTTTCTGCTCTCGATGGCCGCCATGGCGCCGGGGATCCATGCGGCCGGGCCCGCAGCGGGGCTTCCTGCAGGTCTCTACGCCGTTTTCACGACTTCGAAGGGCGTGATTACGGCGAAACTCTACGAAAAATACACGCCCATCGCCGTCGCCAATTTCGTCGGTCTCGCGACCGGGACCAAAGCCTGGAAGGACCCCCGCACCGGCGCCATGGTGAAACGCCCGATGTACGACAACATCACTTTTCACCGCATCCTCCACGACGAGATGATCCAATCGGGAGACCCGACCGGCACGAGCGCCCACGATTGCGGAATCCGGATTCCCGATGAATTTCTGCCCGGCCTCACCTTCAATCGCCCGGGCAAACTCGCCGTGGCCAATACCGGTGCGCCCGATTCCGGAGGCTGCCAGTTTTTCATTACCGCCGGAACCGTAGAGCGGTGGGACAACCAGTACACGATCTTCGGCGAGGTGGTCAGCGGGATGCCCGTGGTCATCGCGATCAACCACGGGCAACTGCATGGAGAAAAGCCGGTGGACCCGGTCCGGCTGATCAGAGTCACGATCGAGCGCGTCGGGGCTCCTCCGCGATTGAAGGCCCCGAAGCCCGCACGAAAAAAGTAGCCGCCTTCCGCGGGCTATGGCGCGGCGACCGTGAGGTAGGCGTTCGCCTGTGTGACTCCGTTATCCAGCAGCGCGATCACGAGATCGTCGCCCACCTGCGCCTCTTTCGGAACCACGACATTGAACTGATACAGTCCCGGACCGATTAAAGCGGCGTACGCCGTATCGGCGACGGCGCCGTCAATCACGAAGAGAGGCCTGGTGGGCAGCACCAGCGGGCTTGGGATGATCTGCCCGTTCGGAATCGGTGAAGAGGGCTGGCCAAAGCCCGTTCCCACGATGACGATCGTTTCGCCCTGTTTTGCCGGGGTCGTCGGGACTCCTGTGAGCAGACCCGGCGGGCCAATCAGCGAAAAGTCCGCATGGGCAGCGAAAACATAAGCGATGTTGTTCTTCGACCCCACACTGAAGAACGCCGGAGCCACCTGGTTCACGGGAACCGACACTGTCGCGCTGGTCAGACCGTTGTTGGTGGTCTGAATCTGCGCCGTTCCCGGCTGGATATCCGCCGGCACAAGGAAGTTGATCTGAGTGTTGCTTACGAAATTGACGGGCGCGTCTTCGCCATTCACTTTGACGCCCACTCCGTTCACCTGTGTGGGAAGTGTATTGCCGGTGACCTGCCACTGGCCGGTCGTGGCCGAGAGGCCATTTCCCTTGATCATCGCCCAGGCGTTCGGCGCCAGCGGACCGGCGAGGAAGCTCGCCGCACTCTGCACGCCGCTCATCTGGAACGACGGCGCCGCCTGGATGCTGCCCAGCAGCCCGTGTGATTCCACCGGATCGTTATTCGGACCTCCGCCGATTCCCGCCGTGAAGTAGAGCGTGCCGGGATCCTCGTTCCGCGCGCCGCTCCCGAAAGCCAAAGACCAGAGGCCAGGCATGGCGATGGCGTCTCCCTTGAGATCGTTCAGCGTCCCGTTCATTGCTCCGGTCGTGATGTTGTAGGCGTGGATTTTTCCATCGCCGAAATTACCGACGAGGAGCGATCCGCCGAAAGGCCCGAAGTTTGCCGGCGCGATCGCGAGGCCCCAGGGTGAATTGAGCGCGCCCTGCATGATCAGATTCGAGATCAAATTGCCGGAAAAGTCGAACACGGCCACATAACCGTTCCCGTCGCCGGCCACGTCGTCTTCCTTCATGTCGTCCTGCTTCGCATAGGTCACGTAGAGCACGCCGTTCAGGTTCTGCACGTTGAAAGGAGCGAATCCATCGGGAATGGCCGAATCGACGAAAGCCTTCGAATTGACAACCGGTTTCAGCGAGCCATCGAAAACGTCAACCGTGCCGTTATGAAAATCGGCGGCGAACAGCAGAGGCGCGGAGGCCGTACCGCCCAGCGCGCAACCCTTGTAGATCGCATTGGACTTCGAATTGTCCACAAGGATCTGGGCATGCGTGCTGTCAACCGAGGCATTCCAGCCCGAGATCACACCGTCTTCGGCGCAGAAGAGAAATGACGCCGGCTTCCCGGACGCAACGTCCAGAACGTCTGTGTTCGAGCTGAACGGATTGAAGAGGACCCCGGTCACCGGGCCATTGGTGGGAGCGCCGCCGGCCGACGGAATGCTGACAATGATCGAAGTGGCCGTCCCGGTTCCGTCATAGACGGTCGCGACCGCCTTGCCGTTGTCGCCGATCCAGAGGGGCGTCTGGCCGAATCCCATGCCCCACGGATTCACGAGATTGGCGTCCTGATGATCCGCCATTCCCGGAAGATCGGACACAAGGTTGTGAACGAGAAAGGTATTGGGGACGCCGGTTTGTGCACGGAGCGCCCCGCCCGTCGCGCTGGCGAGCAGGGGCAGAAACGTGCAAACCAGCAGCAATTTTCGGCGGTCGTTTATGGGCATGACAAACGATAGCCGCTCTCCAGGGCGAAGTCGTGTCTGGGGTGTAAATATGCTTTGACTGAAATGCTGTAATGTGAGGAAACCTACCGAACCCGCGCCGTCGCTTCGATTTCAATCTTCATCCGGGGATCCGAAAGCCCGGCCGCAATCATCGTGGCCGCGGGCCGGATCTCTCCGAAATAGCCGCGGAGGAGCGGCCAGCACGGCTCAAAATCCTCCACTCTCGGCAGAATGTACCGGACCCGGACGATATGCGAACGGCGCGCTCCGGCTTCGGCGAGTGCTCTGTCGATATTGCGCAGGCACTGCTCCGCCTGTGCAACGACATCGTCCGCGATCGTCATCTTTTCGTAGTCAAAGCCCGTCGTGCCAGAGAGGAAGACCCATTCGTCGTCCACCACGGCGCGGGAGTACCCGATTTCTCTTTCAAAGGAAGATCCGGAGGAGATCAGGCGGCGCATGGTTTACCCATCTTACTTGGCGGCGAGAAGAGCAACGGCGCAGGCCGCAGAGGAGAAGAGAATAAAGGGAGAGAGAATAAAAGAGCGCCGGCGGCAAAACCGCCGGCGCTCTGATTCAAAACCGCGAAAAGAAACTACTTCGAGCTGGTCCCGACGAGGTGCTGCACGTCGCGGTTGTTCTCCTGGCAGATGTACTCGAGAATTTCCTGGTTGGGATACCAGGTTGCGGTCGTGACCGTGGTCCAGGGCTTCGTGTAATAATCCGGATCCTCGATCGTGGCTTCGAGGCGATGCGTGTTCGAATCCGGCCGCGTGTACTTCTCGATCACGTGCAGTTTTTCACCATGCTGATGCCCCGCGGCGTCGAGCCAGGTGCGGTCGTTGAAGCCGGTCGTGTCGACCACCAGCGTGTCGCCTTCCCAATGCCCGACCGAATAGCCGAGATAGGTCGGGTTGGGATCTTTTGGCTGCTCGCGGCCGTCCAGCCAGATGTTGCGCCAGACGTGCGCTCCGCCTTCATAGACGAACACGATCCGGTTCGGCAACTGGAAGATTTCCGTCGGATACGGCGTGTACATCATGCGGGGAACGCCGGGAGGCAGACAGTGCCCTTCCGGATCATCCTTGGACTCCGTGGCCTGCGCCTGATCGAACACCGCCTTGCCTTTCGCGGTGAAGGGCACGACCACAGGGCCGCCGTCGGGGCTCTTGCCCTGTTTCTGCATGTCAATGATATAGGGAACCCGCCAGATTCCCCTCATGGACGCATGGATGCTCTGGGAGTTTCCGCCGAGATCCGGTTTGCCGGCATTGGCGCCGAGATACGGATCGTTGGGCAGCCGCGGCGCCGGACCGGCCGGAGGACCGGGTCTGCCGGCGCGGCCTCTGCCGCGGCCGAAACCTCGCCCGCCCGCCGCGGCGCCGTTGCCATTGGCTCCGGGCCCCTGCTGCGCCGCTGCCGGCAAAGGCGTCAAAGAAACGACGGTCAAAATGCCCGCCACTAAAGCTATCGAACCTGTCAGGTACTTTTTCACTTGGAAATTCCTCTCAATTGGGGCAGCCCTGTTCCGTTTTCGACATAGTTCCCAACGCTTCCGGAGAACCAGTGTCAGCCCTGAAATATCAAATGCCGAGTTTCCAGAATCTTCAAGAATATCAGACCAGGAAGGGAACTGCATCCCAGACTTGTTGTCCCGTATTATTTCAAGACCGTCCGAATGCAGC
>CAZXCO010000038.1:0-9220 GCA_964639095.1 uncultured Solibacteraceae bacterium | reverse complement strand
TCCTCCTGCGCCGCCGTGGCATAGTCCCAGCGCAGCCCATAGTCGATTGTCAGCCGGGGCGTCACTTTCCAGGAATCCTGCAGGAAGAGCGCCCACTGCTGCTTGAACATGCGCGCATCGACCGGTGCATATTGCGTGGCGGCCGTCACATCGCCGAGGAGGAAGTTGGCGTAGGGGAAGCCGGCCTGAAAACCGCCGGTTGTGGTCAGCGCCGCGGGAACGCCGGTGGCTCCGGGATTAGTGACTGACCCGGACGATGTGCTGTTCCCCGCACCCCTGAGAGTGGCGAACGTGAGGCCGACACCAGTCGGCGGCGCGGTGATCTGCGCCTGGAACCAGGCTTCCATGCCGCCTTTAAAAGTATGATTGCCGCGCACCCACGTGGCGTTCGCGTTCATGGAAGGCCGCTCCGTGTGGGTGTGGGCGTGCGCCAGCGCGTTGCCCAACTGCTGCATCCCGCCGAGGTCGACCGGCGTGGTGACGTTGCCCGCGATGATGGTGGGGAAGTTGAAGCTCCCTTCGCATCCCTGCAACTGAAGCATCGCGGCGCAATCGACCACTTTGCCGCTCCGCGTATAAGGGCCGTCGTCGTAAAAGTAGATCATCGAATATCCGACTCCCACATGAGCGAGAAGCGTCGGAGTGATGGTGTAGTCGTAGTTCAGGCGGTAAGTGGGACCGCCGATCGGAATGGATCCGCGCGCCCCGGTGAGCAGGTCGGGCAGCCCGTCGGCATTGCCGTTGGGCGTGGTGAACTGGGCGTCGGTCTCCGTATGGTGAAAGTAGAACGCGATCTTCTGCTTCGATCCAAGAACCTGATCGATTTTGATGGATGGAATGCTCGTGATGCGCTCGCCGAGATTCGACCCGGTGTAGTTGTTGAAGCGGTCGCCGTTTGAAAGCGCCGGCAGCAGCTTCTGGACGGCGAGCGCGACAGGGTTGAAGCGGGACAGCGGAATGATGTTGTTCGTGAAAGGCATGGCGACGCCGGCGCCGTTCACCGTGGTTCTTGTGGTGGGGTCGTAAATCTCGTTCGCGAAGACGGGCCTTCCCGCGGCGTCGGTCGCAATCGGACTCGAAGGAACGCTGATGTTCGGATTGAAGTTCGCCCCGCCATTGGGAGAGATCGCCGAGAAATCGCCTGCCTGATACTGCGCGTTGGGAAGGGTGTCGGTGAACGTCAGACCCTGGGCTTCCTTGTAGTGCTCGTAAGAGTAAAAGAAGAAGGTCTTGTTTCTCCCGTCATAAACTTTGGGAATGATGAACGGGCCACCGAATGTGCCGCCCCAGTCGTTCCGGCGGTTGCGCGGGCGGTACTTGCCGCCGCCTCCGCCCGGCTCGGTGAAAGTAAAGGGCAGTCCCGCGTTCAGGTCTTCGTTCACGAAATATTCGAATGCGGTGCCATGAAACTGATTGGTGCCGGATTTCATCGTGATATTGAACAGACCGCCGCCTGCCTGCCCGTATTCCGCCGCGTAGTTGCTGGTTTGGATCGCCATCTCCTGAATGGCGTCGGCGTTGGGCATGTTCTGCATGATGGCGAAGGCTACGGTGTGGTTCGTGTTGTCCAGACCTTCAATGCGATAGGCCGCCGTATTGGTCGGCGCGCCGTTCACAATCATGCTGAAGTTCGCGAAGTAACTCACGCCGGGAAGAAACACAGCCGAGTTATAGGGGTTGCGAATGCCGTTGCTGCCGGCATTGGCGGTGCCGACGCCGAGAATCGGCAGGTCGTCCAGCTGGGAGAGCGTCACGTTGTGCGCCACGTCGCCGCTTTCCGTCTTCAGCAGAGTGGCTTCCGCCGATACCGTGACCGATTCCGTATTCGAGCCCACCTCGAGCGTCAGATCCAGAGGCAGGACCTGACCGGCGTCAACCGAAATACCCGCGCGGACCAGCTTCTTGAAGCCGGCCGCGGTGACAGAGACGCTGTAAGAGCCGGGAGGCAGGCGGAGAACCGTATACGCGCCTGTATCCGTAGTCTGGGTGGGATAAGGTGCATTGGTTTCGGTATTCGTCACCTCGACCGCTGCATTTGGAACCACCGCGCCCGCAGGATCGCGTACCACCCCGGTAATTGTGCCGGTGCCTGCCTGGCCAAACAAAAGAGCCGAAAACAATGCGGAACACACCGCAAGCTTTAGAAAGCGCATAGACTCCCTCTGATCCTGAACCCCTTTAGAGCCCCGGTCGAACGACGCTCCAGAGGATTTTATGCCCGGTTTTCGGGAACGTCAAGTTTTCATACTGCGCTCGATCACGTGTTCGCGTTTGCACGACCAGGCGGAGTCGAGCACGCACGGTATATAATCGCCAGAGATTTGGGGGCGAACCAGCACACAAATGCGCAGAGTTTTTTTCACCGGAGTCCTGTTTCTGAGCCTGAACATTCTGCTGGCCTCTCCCCTGCCACTTGCTGCCCAGACTCTGGCGAAGGATCCCGGCGCCTTCGACCCCTCGGCTCCCCAGCCCGCCCGCGCGGCGCCGCTGCCTCCCGCCGGGCCTGCGCCACATTTGCCTGACGGCCGCCCCGACTTTGGCGGCAACGGGGCGTGGTATCCGGGTTTCTCGGGTAATATCGCAGAGCTGAAGTGGAAAGGAGTGAAGAGCGCCGACAAACATGTCGATGTTCCCTTCCTTCCCTGGTCGCTGAAGCTGTTCAATGAACGTGTGGAAACCATCGGCAAGGACGATCCGGAAGCAAAGTGCCTGCCCGTCGGCGTGCCGCGCTACATGTTCGATCCTTATCCGTTCCAGATGCTGCAACTGGCGGACCGCGTGATCTTTCTCTTTGAAGGGGACAATAATCCGTGGCGCATCGTGCCCACTGACGGAAGACCTCACAGGAAGAACGCAAAGCCAGGCTGGCTCGGCGATGCTGTCGGACATTATGAGGGCGACACCCTTGTCGTAGACGTGGTCAAGTTCAACGGCAAAGCCTGGCTCGATCAGGCCGGTCATGCGCAAACCACGAAAGCGCATATCGTGGAGCGTTACACCCGAACCGACTCGCGCACTCTGAAATACGAAGTCACCATCGACGATCCCGGCGCCTACAAAAAACCCTGGGTGGCGAGCAACACGGTCCACTGGCGTCCGGGGCTGCACTTGATGGAATATGTGTGCAACGAAAACGAAAAAAGCTCCATTCACATGATCGGGAAATAGTATGAGCTCCCTCCGCCTCCTCTCTTCGTGCACTCTCGCAGCTCTTCTGATCGCGGCAAGCGCAAACGCGCAGAAGCCCGCCGCCCCTTCAAAGCCCGCGCCTCGCCTCCCCAGCGGCCGGGTGGATTTTTCGGGGGTCTGGCGGCCGGCGGACATCTTTCTGATCGAAGATGTTTCCCTCGGCCTGAAGAAAGGTGACAGCATCGATCTGACGCCCTCCGGCGACCAGATCATGAAGAAACATCTGTCGAAGGATGATCCGGAAACCAACTGCCTGCCCACGGGCGTGCCGCGCCAGGCGCCTTATCCGTGGAAAGTCGCCGAGATCCCGAATTATATTTATTTCCTCTTCGAAGGCAACATTCACAGTTACCGGCAGATTTTCATGGACGGGCGGAAGCATCCGGCCGACCTGAATCCCACCTGGTACGGGCATTCGGTCGGGCACTGGGAGAAAGACACGCTCGTGATCGATACCGTCGGCTTCAACGACCGTTTCTGGTTCGACTTTGTCGGCCATCCGCACAGCGAACAACTGCATACGGTCGAGCGTTACACGCGAAACGACATGAATACGCTCACCGAGGAAGTCACGATCGAAGATCCGGTGATGTACAAACATCCGTTCACGGTGATTTCGAAGCACCGACTGCTACCCGGCGACGAGTTGATGGAATACATCTGCCAGGAAAACAACCGCGACGTGAGACACCTCGTCGGCCCGGCAGGGCGTCCGTAGGACGGCGTCAACGGCCCGTCAGAGATTGCGCTTCAGGAACGAACAGATCTTGTAACCGGCGACGAACTTGAACGGACTCTCGCCCAGCGTGTAGTGTCCGCAGGGCATGACGACCAGTTTGTGATCCACGTTCCGCCTGCGCACGTGCTCCAGCGCCTGGCGCGAAAGTTCCGGCAGGAACGTGGTGTCGTAAGTGGCATAGAGGAAAAGCGACCGCTTGTTCATGGCGGCGAAGCGATCCATGTAGTGAACCGGACTGATGCAGTCCCAGGCCGAGCGAAGGCGATCGAGATCGATCTGGCCTTCGAGACCCTTGCGGATGTGCCGCGTGGAGAGGCCGGTCCAGACGACATCGGCAACGTAAGTCGAGCAGTGATTGAAGACGTTCACGCGGGCGCGCGGCTCATGGGCGCTGGCGAGAAACGCATAGCACGAACCGAGGCTCGTGCCCACGATGCCGAGGTCCGTGTAGCCGCGCTGCTCGAGCCAGTCGTAGCAGGAACGCACGTCGATCACGGCCTGCCTTGTGGCATCGATGGTGCGGGCGATGTTCGCCGAGACGGCGTAATCGGCGCGCGTCAGTTCGTGGGGCATGCGGTGGTCGTGGTACGGAAGGCTGATGCGCAGCGCCGAGATTCCGAGTTTCGCGATGCCTTCGCAAAGCGCCACGTGCTGCTGCGGGCTCGCGTTCCAGTGGGGCAGCACCACCACCGCTTTCGGGCCGCGCTTCAGCCGCCGGTTCGCCGGGAAATAGCGTGCATGAACGGTGTTGTTTTCGTGATACGGGGTGTGGACGGCCGAAGTGAAACGAAGCCACGAGGATTCCACGCGGAAATCGGAAGGCGGCTTGTAATCGAAGAACCGCGCGCTGTCGGCCATGGCGAGGCGGTTCAGTTCGCGGACGCGCGCCTCGGGGTCGGGTTCGCTGGAGTGGACGGGCCAGCCAGCCGCCCAGTCGAGTCCCCAGTCGAACGGACGGACGACGCGGTCGGTGGATCGCGTCGCCAGGTCCATCTCCCACGCATGCATGCGGCGCTGGTACCAGGCTCTGACCATGGAAACGGAGTGCGGAAATTCGAGGTTAACAAACGACCCGCGAATATCCGGCCCCGCCTAAACGATGGCCGCGGGCGGCGCCGGATCCTCTGGCCGCCCCGCGTTCGCGAGCGGCACCCGGATCAGGATGTATGCCAGAACGCACAGCACGACGATTCCGGCGCTGTAAGACGGGCTGGCGAAGACCACGGGCACTTTCCATTTGAGAAAGCTGAATGTGGCCGTGACCAGCCCGGTCAGCGCCTCGCCCGCGATCATTCCCGAGGCGGCCAGCACGCCCACGCTCTCGACGCGCGTCCGCTGGGCTTCATTCAGGCCGCGTTTCACGGCCAGGGTATCGGTCACCCAGCGAACCATGCCGCCGATGAAAATCGCGAAGGTGGTTCCCACGGGAAGGTACATGCCGATTGCGACCAGCATGGGGCTTTTCACGCCAATCATCACCAGCGCGATTCCCATCAGAATGCCGGCGGCGATCAGCGGCCATGCCATGTCGCCGCCCACGATTCCCTGCGCCAGCGCGGCCATCAGGCCCGCCTGAGGCGCGGGAAGCGCCTTGTCGCCGAAG
The DNA here is from genome assembly GCA_964639095.1 of uncultured Solibacteraceae bacterium. GTDB lineage: Bacteria > Acidobacteriota > Terriglobia > Bryobacterales > Bryobacteraceae > BOG-234. The sequence goes on along the minus strand of CAZXCO010000038.1, from coordinate 3,689 downwards.
CCGATGCCGCCCGCGTTGATGTTGCCCTGGTGCAGCACCAGCAGAGGAAAATACATCACCAGGCTTGCCGCCACCACCGCGATCAGTTCCACGATCTGAATGCTGCGCGGCGTGCCGCCGATGATGTACCCGACCTTGAAATCCTGCAGCAGTTCGCCCGCGACAGCGCTCGAAACGCAGACCACGGCAGCGACTCCGAGCACCGCAATCACCCCGCCCGTGCCCGACACACCAAGCGCCACCATCAACAGCGCCGCGATAATCACGGTCGAAAGCGTGAGGCCGGAAATCGGATTGTTCGACGACCCGATCACGCCCACCAGATACCCGGACACCGTCGCAAAGCAGAAGCCGACCAGCAGCATCACGATGGCCGCGACAACGGCCGCGACGATTCCGCCCGAGAGATATTTGTAGAGCACGATCATCACGGCGAAGACGGCGAAAATGCCGAGAAGAACGACACGGGAGCTCATGTAACGCTCCGTACGCGCCGTCGTATCGGCCGGAGCGGCGCCGGTCTTCAACTCAGCGAACGCACGCTTCAGCCCGGAGCCCAGCGACGATCGCATCCGGAACAACGTATAAGCAGCGCCGAAAAGCATGCCCCCCACGGCGATCGGCCGCACAATGTAGCGCCAAACGTCGTTCGCCGTTGCGATCCAGGAATCGCCGCCGGCGTTCGGAGGCATGAAGCCGGCCAGTTGCGGGCCCATGAAATACATCAGCAGCGGAATCAGGAGCCCCCACGCGATCACGGTTCCGGAAAAGTTGAGCGACGCCAGCGCCGGGCCGATCACATAGCCGACTCCGATGTAAGCGGGGCTGACGGTCGGGCCCGAGAACACCGTCACGCCGCCCGTCTGGAGCACGCTCTTCGTTCCCACAGGCCCGAGCCGCAGGGAAGTCTTCCCCACCTGCCCCACGGCAAACAGCCAGTCCTTGTCAGTCGCGAACAGGCTGAAGGCGCCGGCGAGAAAGACGGTTGCCCCGAAAGCCATGTTGTAAAAGAGATATCTCGCCGCCTGCGCGCCGACCTGGCCGGCCTTGTGGATCTGCGACGCCGCCACCGATTCCGGGAACGGCAGCGTCGGGTCCTCCACCATCACGCGCCGCACGAGCGACACGAACAGCACACCCAACACGCTTCCCACCAGCATGAGCGCGGTCGATTTCCAGTACGCCGTACCGGGCGAAAAGTCGAGCCAGGAACGCGAAAGCACGAAGGCCGGGATCGTGAAGATCGCGCCCGCGGCCACCGATTCGCCGATCGAACCCGCGGTCCGCGCGATGTTCTCTTCCAGCACCGAGCCCTTGAAAATCCGCAGCACGGCCATGCCGATGACCGCTGCTGGGTATGTGGCCGCGATCGTCTGGCCCGCACGCAACCCGAGGTACGCGTTGGCCGCCCCGAGGATCACGCACATCACAAGCCCGAGCAGCACAGCGCGCAGCGTGAATTCCTTCATCTGCACGTTTGGCGGAACAAAGGGCTGGTGCCGCTGCGGCTTGTTCGCCTCGGTGTTCAACGCGCCGGGTGTCATGCCAGCCGCGCCTTCACTCTCTCGCTGATGAATTTGCCGTCAATCGTTTTCCCGGCCAGTTTCGCCTGTACAGCCTTCATTACCTGTCCCATCTGTCTGGCGCTGGTCGCGCCGGTTTCCGCGACGGCGGACTCGATGGCCGCAAGCATCTCCTCTTCGCTCGCCGCAGCCGGGAGATAGCTCTCGATGATCTCCTTCTCCGCTTCTTCTTTCCGCGCCTGGTCTTCGCGGCCGGCCTTGCGGAACATCTCAGCGGCATCCAGCCGCTGCTTGACCAGACTCTTCAGCACCTGTTGCTCCGCGGCGTCGTCGAGCGGCTTCGGCGAATCCACGTGCGCCTTCTGGAGCGCGGTCTTGATCATGCGGAGAGCGCTCAAACGAGCCTCTTCCTTTGCTTTCATCGCCGCAACGAGGTCCTTTTGCAATTGATCGAGAATTGGCATGCGTTTGATATTCTAAAAACTCTAGTTCCTTTCCATGCACATTCGCAAGCAACGACTCCTCACGCCGGGTCCGACTCCCCTTTATCCACCGGCGCTGCACGCGATGATGGCTTCGGACATCCACCACCGTACCGAAGAGTTCAGTAACATCTACAAAGCCGCACTGGCGGACCTGAAGGAAGTGTACGGCACTTCCAACGACGTGTTGTGTTTCGCCGCCTCCGGGACGGGCGCGATGGACGCTTCGGTGTCCAATCTCTTCTCGCCCGGAGACAAGGTCATCGTCGCTTCAGCCGGAAAATTCGGCGAGCGCTGGGTGGAGATCGCAAAAGCATACGGTCTCGACGCCAACGTCCTCAAGGCGGATTATGGCGATGTCGTGACGCCCGACCGCATTGAAAGCGCGCTCAAGGCCGAACCGGCGACAAAGGGCGTTTTCATCCAGGCTTCCGAAACATCGACGGGCGTCGAGCACGACGTTGAGACGATCGGCGGACTCATCAGGAAAACCGACGCCATCTTCGTCGTCGATGCCATTACCGGTCTGGGTACGATGCCTCTGGACATCGAAGGCTGGGGGCTCGACGTCGTGATCGGCGGTTCCCAGAAGGCCTTTATGATCCCGCCTGGGCTCGCGTTTCTTTCGATCAGCCCGAAGGCGTGGAAGTTCGCCGAGACAGCGAAGCTTCCGCATTATTACTTCAGTCTCAAGAAGGAAAAGAAGAGCGCCGAGGCGAATACCTCGAGTTGGACGCCGGCGACTTCTCTCCTGATGGCGCTGGGCGAGTCCCTGAAGTATATGAAGAAGATCGGGATGGCCAACCTGATCGAGAACGCGCAGTTGCTGGCGCGCGCGACGCGCGAAGCCTGCGGCGAACTCGGGCTGGAACTGTTCGCCAAACGGCCCGGCAGCTCTGTTACCGCCGTGAAAGCGCCCGCGGGCATGGATTCCAAGGTCATTGTGAAGGGCTTCAAGGAGCGCTTCGGAGCGATCATCGCGAACGGCCAGGGAACCATGCAGGGCCAGATTTTCCGGATGGCGCACCTTGGCTACTTTGATTTCGCCGACATGTTCGGCATCATCGCGGGTCTCGAGCTGATCCTGCGCGCCAACGGGCACAAAGTGGAGCTGGGGAAAGGCGTCACGGCCGTCCAGCGAGTCTACGAATCCGCACAACCGAAGAAGGCAAGCGCATAATGAACGTCCTCATCGCCGAGCCGATGGCTCAGGCAGGAATTGAGCTTTTCCAGGCACAGCAGGGCTGGAATGTCATCGTTTCGAACTCGAAGGAATATACAAAGCACCTCGCCGACGCCGACGCTTTAATCGTGCGCAGCGCCGTGCAGGTCACGCCGGCGGTTTTGAAGCAGGCGCCGAAGCTGCGCGTGATCGGCCGCGCCGGGGTGGGCGTCGACAATGTCGATCTTCCCGCCGCGACGGCCGCCGGAGTGCTCGTAATGAATACCCCTGGCGGCAACGCCGTCTCGGTGGCTGAGCACACCATTGCTCTCATGCTCTCGATGGCGAGATTCATCCCGCAGGCGAGCGCTTCGACGAAGAGCGGCAAGTGGGAGAAAAAGAAGTTTCTCGGCAGCGAACTGCGGGGCAAGGTGATCGGCGTCATCGGGCTCGGAAGTATCGGCCGCGAAGTGGTGAAGCGCGCGCGCGCTTTCGAAATGCGGGTCCGCGCCCACGATCCGT
>CAZXCO010000037.1:0-3519 GCA_964639095.1 uncultured Solibacteraceae bacterium | reverse complement strand
TGGAATTTCCAGCACGATCCCGGATTGCCGCAGCCCCGCGATAAATCGCGTATAAGGATGTTCGCGCCCCGTCTCTTCCGAGCGGACGGTTCCCAGCACGAAGACGCCGTGCGCGGCGGGAGACGTCAGTAGCGTATTGAGCCATTCAAACGAGTCGGGATCGCACCACTGCAGATCGTCGAGATACAGCAGAATCGGCTTCCGCGCCTTTCCGAACGCCGCGCTCAGCGATTCGTAAAAGTGAAGGCGCTGCCAGTTCTCGCCAAACGAGGGCGGTTGCTCCGAAGGACGCAGTTCAAACTCGGGAAACTGGTCCCGGATTTCGGGGACCAGCCGCGCCAGTTCCGCCAGCCTGTGCGGGCCCAGACTCGTCCAGCCGCAGCGAATCGGGTCGGAGCGCAGCCATTCCGCCACCGGAGCATACGCTACCTGCCCCTGTCCGGCATAACAACGGCTGCGGGCGACCGCATGGCCCTCCCGGACGCACGAGTCGTAGAGTGCATCCGCAAGGCGGGTCTTGCCGATGCCCGGTTCGCCTGAAATGATGGCGACGCGCGGACCGTTGTCCGATACGGACTGCCAGGCCGCGGCCAGGCGGCGCCACTCCATAACGCGTCCGACCAGCGGGCGTCCACCCGGCGCCTGTGTTTTCAGGAACCGCGAAGCCGGCTTCTCCGCACCGCTGTGTTCCGCGGCGCTGTGTTCCGCGCCGCTGTGTTCAACGGGGGCAGTGCGCGATCCGGTGGCGCGGTCGTGTGACGCTCCCGGCACCGGCTTCAGAATCTGCTCGAAGAGGGCCCGTGTGGCCGCGCCCGGCTCGACGCCCATCTCACGCCGGAGGACCCGCATGCACTGATGGTAGGCGCGCAGAGCGCTGGCGCGGTCGTTGTTGGCCACATGCAGGCGGATCAGCAACTGATAATGCGACTCGCTCGTCGAATCCATCGCGACAAGCCGCTCCGCCCAGGTTATGGCCGCGCCATAGTGTTTCTCCGCTTCGAAGAGCGTGGCGAGGCGATGCAGGGCATCGGAGATCCTTCTCCGGTATTCCTCGCGCAGCGGCACGAGCCAGTCGTCATAGATGGCGGGCGTGAGATCGTCCTCGTAAAGCTCCGCCGCGGCGGTGAGGGCGCTTATCTCGCGTGCATTGTCCCGCTCGGACCGCGCGGCGGCCGCCGCCGCGAGCGCCGTCTGAAATTCAACCGTGTCCACCTTGCAGGAAGCGTCCTGCCGCCACTGAACCGCGAAATGATCGATGACCAGAGAGCTGCATTCGGGGGGCAGAGCGCGCCTGAGATTGTGCAGAAGTTGCCGCAGATTCGTGCGCGCCTGCGACTCCCGGGATCCCGGCCAGAGCGTGAAGGCCAGCCCCTCCCGCGGCTGCGGTGTATCACCGTGCAGGATCAGGAAGGCAAGCAGGGACTGGAGACGACTGGTGTTCACGGAGGTCACCGGGCGCCCTGCGAGGGTAATGCGAAGATTGCCGAACAAACGGATCTGCACGAGCGATGATTACGTAGTTTACGCCGTCGGCGCCTGTGCGGCCTCCGAACTGCGAGCCTTCCGGAAACGGTGAATCGCCCGGTGTGGTGAGTTCGCACATGGTCTGGCGCTCGCGCTTCGGGGTTCCGCACGATCCCGCACAAGTTCCTGCCGCGCGCATTCAGCCGGGCAAGACTCTTTGAAACGGCGCCTGCGCGGCCCGCACTTCAATGGCGGCACACTTTCCGGATCCTGTTGATCGGCCCTGGGAAGGTGTTCAGAAAGTGAAGTCAGTATGAAGAAGTCATATTGGGTTCTCCTCGCGTCATCGTGGCTCGCGGGCTTTGCGATCCCGCTTGCTGCCGCTACCACGGTTCCCATAAAGGGGCACAGTCCCGCGAACATCGAGAGCGGATGCAAGGCGGAGGGGGATGTCTATTTCGCCCCCAGCCAGAAGGGAGTTTATGGATGCCTGAAGGCCAACGGCAATCTGGTGGTGTGCGGGGGCGTTGGCAAGTACGCAGGAACGTGCACCGTGGCCGCCGCTCCGCCCCGGCATCGCGGGCGTGTGGCGACGCAGGCGGAGGTCATGGATGCTCAGAATGCATGGGAAAGGCGGTTTTCGGGGAAGTAGGCAACGAGCAGACAGTTGAGACAGGCAAACGAAATTAAACGAAGGTGCTCGGCTTCGGTGCGTTCCGTCCGTAAGTGCCCGTGCTGAAGTCTCCGCTCGCGTGTGCGGATGTCTCCGGAATGATGTCGGACTTGGGCAGATTGCACTTGTCGCAGATCCACCAGAGATTCTGCGGGTCGTTGTAAAGCACCTTAAGCGCATCTTTGCGGATATAGGTCTTGCCTTTGTTCTTCCAGATATAGTCTTCGCTGACCAGGGCCGCGGCATAATGCCGCCATGGCGTCATGTGGTCGAGGTGAAAGGTCGAAGCGGTTTTGCCGCACTTCTGGCATTTGGCGCCCGAGGCCGGTTTCTCGTCCACTCCCATCTCGATCTGAATGCTCTTTCCGAACCACGTGATTTTGGAGCGCTGCACCGTGTCGAGGTCCACCCACTCGGCGCTGGCTCTGCCCAGCCGGGCGCCCGAGTCGGTCGCCGTATCGAGAAGCGATTCGGTGTAATCCTCCATTCGCTGGATAACGCCGCGCAATCCCGGCCACGCTGCTTTCTGCTGCACAATCGGCGGCTGTGCAATTCCGGGCCGCCCGGGCGCCACCATCCGCTGAACGGGTTGCCGGACTACGGGAGCCGCAATTCCACTCTGAATTCGCTTCTCGAGCAACGGATTTCCTCGCTGCGAAAAGCCGATTTGACGGAATCCCATTCTCGAATACATTCCCGTGAGGTTCTGCAGCGAGATCGTGGCATCGGATGGGCGCGCTTCGAGGCGTGCAACCGGAACGTTGCGGCTGCGCGCGTAGTCGACGGCCGCATTCACCAGCCGCGTCGCGAGCCCCTGATTGCGGTGTTGCTCCGCAACGTGGAGATTGGAGATGAAGATGCCGCCAGCCGGCTCCTCTTTGAGTTGAAGTGATCCGAGCGGCTTGCCGGCTCCCGGAACGGAGATCTGGAATTGCTGCCTCCCCGGACCCACTGGAGCGTGTGTGATCCGGGCTCCGCGCGGCACGAACGGCTGGGGCTTTGGCTGCACTGCCGGCCGGCTATTCGGCGCCGGGCCCGGAGCCGGCCGATAAACCGGTGGGGCCGAAGCGTTGCCGGTGGTCGTAATGCCTCGGAACCGCGGTGGAGTCGGCTGCATAATTGGAGCTGAATATATCACGCTGGAACGCCTTTTTCTGGTGTCTATGGCGGAAAAGGACACGGAAATTTGCGGCCGATTGTCATCGCCTGAGAAGCAGGGAAACCACGGAAGGCGGAGGATAGTACTTCCTCGAAAATTCGTACCGGTACCGGATTGCCGTCCGGGAATCTTACGAATTCTTCATCTTCGCGCAGAAAATCCTCTTCATGGATCGGCAAGAAGCAATCGCGTATCTGAAGGCCGAACTCGACATGGTCAATCG
>CAZXCO010000036.1:0-4059 GCA_964639095.1 uncultured Solibacteraceae bacterium | reverse complement strand
TGAGGCGGAAGCAGCGGTCCTGGAGGAAGCTGCTCCCGCTCCGGCGGAACCCCGCGAAGTTGCAACAGAAACAGCGGAAGCGGAACCCGCCGCGGAGGAAGAACCCGCAGCCATCGGCAACGAGCCTGCGAGCGATGAGACCGGCTTCCCTGCCCCCGCGGCTGCCGAAGACGAAGGCATCAGCGCGGCCGAAGTTGCAGAGTCTCTGGTAGCCGAAGACGTACGGGTGGCCGAAGAGGAAGTCGGCGAGGAAGCAGCGGAAGAGGCGGAAGCCCCCTCCGAAGCGGCTCTCGAAGAGGGCCCCGAGCCCGCCCGGATTCCGACCAGCCTCACCGCGCAATTGCGGGAACAGGGTCATCGTTATCCTCACCGCGTATCGCGGCGCATGCGGCGCAAAATGCGCGGCCAGGCGACTGAAGGCCAGACCGTTGAAGGGCGCGAGCGGCAGGCGCCCGAGGAAGCCGGCAAGCAGGAAGCACGCACGGTCTCCGCGCGCCGCGAAGAGCGCGCCGTTGAGCCCAGAGAACGCGCGCAGGAGGGTCGCAAGGAGCGCGCCGAACGCGAGCGTCCGCCGCTGCCTTCGATTTCCGACCTGCTCAAAGAGGGGCAGGAAATCATTGTCCAGATCGCGAAGGAGCCGTTGGGACAGAAAGGCGCGCGAATCACTTCGCACATCGCCCTGCCCGGCCGCTTCGTGGTCTACATGCCGACCGTCGAACATGTCGGCGTGTCACGCAAAATTCCCTCGGAAGAGGAACGCCAGAGGCTGAAGCGCATTCTGCAGACGCACCGGCAGGGGATTCCCGGCGGTTTCATCTGCCGTACGGCCGCTGAAAACAAGAGCGAAGAAGAGTTGAAGAGCGACATGCATTTCCTCTACAACCTCTGGCTCGATATGCGGCAGAAGGCGGAGAAGAAGCCCGCCCCCATGCTGCTGCACCACGATCTGGACCTCGTGCAGCGCATTCTGCGGGACCAGCTCACCACGTCGTTCAAAACCATCTGGGTGGATCACGAGGAACTGTACGAGAGTATTCTGAGCTTCGTGCAGCGCTTCCAGCCGGCGCTCGTCGGGCGGGTGAAGCTATACACGCGATCGAATCCGATCTTTGACGAGTTCGGCATCACCGCAGAGGTCGAGAAGGCGCTGCGGCCCAAGGTCTGGCTGAAGTCGGGCGGCTATATCGTCATCAACCAGACGGAGGCGCTCGTCGCCATCGACATCAATACCGGCAAGTACGTCGGCAAGTCCAACCGCCTCGAAGACACCATCGTCAAGATCAATACGGACGCCATCAAGGAAATCGTGCGGCAGATCCGGCTGCGCGATCTGGGCGGCATCATCGTGGTCGATTTCATCGACATGGATGAACGCAAGAACCGGCAGAAGGTGATGCTGGCGCTGGAAGATTCCATGCGCGCCGACCGCGCCCCTTACAAGATTCTCCAGTTCAACGATTTCGGACTGGTGGCGATCACCCGCAAGCGCGTCAAACAGTCGCTCGAGCGGACTCTGTGTACGCCGTGCCCTTATTGCGAAGGCGCAGGCTATATCAAGAGCGTGCCCACAGTGATCAGCGAAATTCTGCAGGAAGCGCAAAAGATGCGGAAGGCGCTCGAAGCCGAGCAGGCGACGGTCATGCTGCGCGTCAACCCCGAAGTCGCGAAGGTTCTCAAGAGCAACCAGAATACGTATCTGCAGGAGATCGAAGAGATCCTCGGCAAAACGGTGCTTGTGAAGGGCGATCCGCTGCTGCACCAGACGAAGTTCGATCTGGCGTAAACGTCTCGACGCGGGACGGGGCTCTGCCAAAAGCCCAGTCCCGCACAATCCCGCCTGGTTATTTCCTTTCCGTAAGCTGTACCTTCACCTTCAGACTCTGGCCGTTGCGCAGCACTTCCACTTCGACTTCGTCGCCGGGTTTGTGCGCCCGCAGAGCGTAGGTGAAATCGTAGAGATTCTGAATGGGATCTTTTCCGAACTTCACCAGGATGTCCCCGCCTTTCAGGCCGGCCTTTCCGGCAGGCGAGCCTGGCGTGATGTCGGCAAACCGCACTCCGCGCGGGGGCTCTGCAAAATCCGGGATGCTGCCGAAATAAGGACCGTAACCGCCGCCGCCTCCCACTCCCGATATGTCGCCGGAGTGCGGATCCTGCTTTTCTTCCACGCGGACGAATTTCGGCGGCTCGGCCTCGGTGTCCAGCCGGTCGGTGATCCCGGCCACCAGCTTCAGCACCTCGACCGCGGCCGGAGCGTTGATCTTGTCCCAGGTATCGCTCGGCTTGTGATAGTCCCCGTGCAGGCCGGAGAAAAAGAAAAGCACGGGAACCTGTTTGGCGGTGAAAGAGGTGTGGTCGCTCGACCCGTAGCCGCTGTTACCCGAGTAATCGATGTGAAGATCCGGGAAACGGGTGACAATCGAATCCAGGTCCTTGCGCAAGGTTGTGCCGGTTCCCGTGCCGCCGACGTATACCTTGCCGTCGCGGACGCGCCCGATCATGTCCATATTGATCATGGTCACGGCCTTCGCCAGAGGCAGTTCCGGATGGTTGGCGTAATAGCCGGAGCCGAGCAGCCCCAGTTCTTCCCCGGCGAAGGTCATGAACAGGATGCCGCGTTTGGGCCTGGGCAAGGCGGAGAAGTAGCGCGCGAGTTCGATGACGCCCGCAGTGCCGGAAGCATTGTCGTCCGCTCCCGGGTGAACGGTCCCGGTAAGAGACGGCGCGAGCGAATACTGGCCGCCGAGGCCGAGATGATCGTAGTGAGCGCCGATGATGACGTACTGGTCGGTCTGGCCGGGCAGATAGCCCACCACATTGTGGACTGTCTTCACAACGCGTTCGACGTCAACCGTCTCGCGGATCTCGACGTTCGGAAGCGCGAAGGAATGCGGCTTCGTATCGGCGTCGATCTCCTTTTCGGTCTCCATCAGGTCTTTGCCTTCGCTCCGAAGCCACCCTTCGACCAGATTCGCTTTCACCTGCACGAAGAGAATGCCCGCATCGGTCGGACCGGCGGTGGCTCCGAACGATTCCAGCTCGTCGTTATCCGGCGGCGGAGCCGGCGCACCGGGGCGGGCCCGGTGATTGAACTGGTCCGAGATCAGAATCACTCCCGCGGCGCCGTGGCTGCGGGCATTCGCAGCCTTGCTGTAGAACTGCGAGTGATCGGTGTAGACCTTGCCTTCGAAGACGCTCTTTTCGTCGTACTCCTGGGGCTCATGGGCGAGAACCACAACGAACTTGCCGTGTACGTCGATACCAGCGTAGTCGTCGTAGTTATACTCGGGCGCGGTGATCCCGTATCCGGCAAACACGACTCCGGCGGAAGCCTTCCCTCGCGAAGAGAAATTGAAGGGGATGAAATCCTTTTTGAGCTGCAGAGATTCGGTTTCGGGCGCTGACTTCCCGCCCGTCCGGGTGAACTCGAAGTGGTTCTCATTCCCGAGTTTCGCGCTGGTTGTAATCTCGAACGGCTCGAGGTAGCTCTTGCCGTCGAGGGGTTTGAGTCCATCGGCTTTGAACCGGGTGGCAATGTATCGCGCAGCCTTCTCGAGTTCCGGCGAGCCGCTCTCGCGCCCTTTCATTTCCGGAGAAGCAAGAAATTTGATGTGGTCGAGATAACGCTCCGCGTTGAAAGACGGCGCGCCCGCCGCCAGCAGAATGCCGGCAACGAGGGCCGCTGCGAGACTCAGGCTCCCCGCTCGTCGCAGCATCGCAGGCTACTTGAGACCAACCGGACTATTCCCCGCAGGGGCTGCTCCCGGAATCGGCAGACTGATGCTGCAGCCGCAGTCCTCGCCGGCGTTCTTCGCCGTCTTCTGGTATTCGATCTCGTAATCGATCACGCGCTTCAGATCGTCCCACTGCACCGTTCCGACCATGCGCCGCCCATTGACGAAGAGCGTCGGCGTGGAGTTGACTTCGACCGACCGCCCCTCCGCCATGGTTTTGTCGACCTCTGACTCGGTCGCGCGGGAGTCGATGCATTTGGAAAGCTGCCCGGCGTCGATTCCCTTCTGACCCATCGCAAACTCAAGGATCTTGTCCTTGACGTTC
>CAZXCO010000035.1:0-3580 GCA_964639095.1 uncultured Solibacteraceae bacterium | reverse complement strand
AGTTCACGTAAATGTCTAATTAACGAATTCTGGTACAGCGGTTCCGGCCGGTAACAGTCGACTGGGTAACTAGTGACAACGTTGGGGACGCCCGAAGGCAAGGGACGGGAAGCCGGGAAGGCGCGGTATGGCTTGCGCCGCGCTTTCCCGGCGGCAGGACTGGACTGGAGAGTTTACTTCACGCTGGCGACTGTGATCGTGTCGCCCTTGAGACTGCCATTGACGGTAACGTTCATCCCGGCGTGCGGGGTGATCAACGCCTGATTGCTGATCTTGTAGATCTTGCCCTCGGGCGTGACGAGCACGGCAGGCGAACCTCCCTTGATGCACTTCTGCGCGCACTGCGAGTCACCCTTCATTGCCGGCATGCCGGCGCACTTGGTGTCTTCCACGAAGCCCTTGAATTCCGCAGCCATTGCGCTTGCGGCCAGCCCCATGGCCAGCAGGGATAAAGCGGTTACTTTTTTCATGAATCGTTCTCCTCTCGTTGACGTCGTGTGCGACTCAGAATCAATATATCTCGTTTATGTCCCTGATGTCAGGCCGGGATTCGATGCGCGGTCTGCGACGCGTCTCATGGCAGCGGATTGGCCAGTGGCTTCAATTCGGGCCGTGCAACCGGATAACGGTCCACATCGAGCGCCATGGAAACCAGGGTGTACCAGCCGTTCAGCCCGATGATGTCCACCACGCCCTTTTCACCGAACCGGCTCCTCGCCGCCGCGAAGGTCGAATCGCTGACCTGCTTTGTTTTCAGCAACTCCACGATAAAGTTGTAGGCCGTTTCCACGTCCGGGCCCATGGCCGCCGGGCGCCTTCCCTCCGCGATTGCATCGGCAATTGCAGGGTTCAGACCTGCCTGGAGCGCGGCTCTCCGGTGCGCCGACCATTCGAACTGGGCCGTCCAATAACGGGCTGTGACCAGGATTACCGTCTCGAGCGCCTGTTTCGGCAGCGCCGCGTGAAATCGCATCGCGGCTCCGAATTGCTGCGCCAGATCTCCCATTTCCGGGCTCCGCAGCAGCACATTGAACGGACCGCCGAGATTCTGGCGCTCTCCGGCAAGCAGATGGTCGACCATGGCCTTTTGCGCCGGCGTCATCTCGTTGTAGACGAGAGGCTTGAAGCGATCGCCGATCAGACCGAGGTTTTGCTTCGTGACTTTCGATGGCGTCTGGGCAATCGCCAGGCCGAGAGAAAGAGCGCAGGTGAGGGCGAAAGAGGTGCGTACCATGGTTGCTTAGCCTATGGTTGCCCAGTCTATGCCAAAAATCGCCCGCCATTCCCGCTCGCAGTTCGACGGCCCGCCGCCGGGGGCTGTAGGAAAATAGCGACTACGGAATGCAATCTTACGATCTGATCGTGATCGGTTCCGGACCGGCGGGTCAGCGGGCCGCCATTCAAGCCGCCAAGTCCGGCAGGAAAGTTGCGCTGATTGAAAAGCGCGAAGTCATCGGCGGCGTCTGCATCAATACCGGGACCATTCCCAGCAAAACCATGCGGGAAGCCGTGATTCACTTCTCGGGCTTCCATTATCAGGCGATTTACGGCATGAATTACCGGGTCAAGGAGAAAATCTCCATGGCCGACCTTTCTTTCCGCGTTCAGCACGTCATCAAGACGGAAATTGATGTGACGCAGGCGCAGCTCTCGCGCAATAACGTCGAAATGCTGACCGGTCAGGCGACGTTTGTGGACCCCACCCACATCGATGTCGAGAACTCACGCGGCACAAGCCGGATCGAGGCGCCCTTCACAATCATTGCCACAGGCACCAAGCCGGCCGTATCCTCCACGATCCGCAGTAACGGGCGCAATATCATCGACAGCGACCAGATCCTCTCCATGACCGACGTGCCCCGGACCCTGATTGTCGTCGGGGGCGGGGTGATCGGGGTGGAATACACCTGCATGTTCGCGATTCTCGGGGTGCGTGTGATCCTGGTTGAAAAACGGCCCCGGCTGCTGGAGTTCGCGGATTCGGAAATGGTGGAAGCGCTCTCCTACCATCTGCGGGACAACCGCGTAACGATGCGCCTCAACGAAGAGGTGGAGAGCGTGGAGGAGACCGGCGACTGCGTCGTGGCGACGCTGAAGAGCAAAAAGAAGATCACTGGCGATGCGCTGCTGTATGCGGTCGGGCGGCAGGGTAATATCGACGAGTTGAATCTTGCCGCTGCCGGCATCGAAGCCGACGGCCGGGGCCGCATCAAAGTCGACGCCGATTTCCGTACCGTGCAGCCGAATATCTACGCCGTGGGCGATGTCATCGGATTTCCCAGCCTGGCTTCGGTCTCCATGGAACAGGGCCGCATTGCGGCGGGCCGGGCTTTCGGCGTGCCGCTGCAATCGTCGCCGGCATTCTATCCGTACGGGATCTACACCATACCGGAAATTTCGTTCATCGGCAAAACGGAAGAGCAGTTGACCGAGGAAGACGTTCCATACGAAGTCGGCGTCGCTTATTACCGCGAAATCGCGCGCGGCCAGATTCGCGGAGACACCACCGGCCGCCTCAAGCTGATTTTCCATCGGGAGAGCCTGCTCCTGCTGGGCATCCATATCATCGGCGAAGGGGCCTGTGAATTGCTCCACATCGGGCAGGCCGTGCTGGTTCTCGGCGGGACGGTGGAGTATTTTATCGAGACGGTTTTCAATTATCCGACGCTGGCGGAATGTTATAAAGCGGCAGCTTTCAACGGACTGAACAAGCTTTCCCGTTATTGAGCAGCCGGCATCGCCGGTTCCGGAGTGAGAGAAAAAAACGTGGCAGTGGCAATCGGCATCAGCGCAGCTGAAAAAATTTCCATCGGACTGGTGGAGAGCGATCGCTTCGCCGTTTCCGGGTTACCGGCCGGGAGCGCGGGAGACGAACTGGATGAGCTCAATCGCTCGCTGTTCAGCCTTCCCATGGAAGACCTCGCGCGCCGTCTGGCGGCAATCGCGCGGATTCTGTGCGTGGAGCACAATATCAGTCCCGTCACGGTGGGAATGTGTTTCCCTGGCATTATCCGCGACGGCGTCGTTGAAGAATCGCCGAACTGGAAACAGGCCAAGGGCGCGAATCTTCGCGGTCTGCTTTCTGCGGCGCTGGCGTCGTGCGGGCTCCGGGTCCCGGTCTCTGTCTGCAACGACGCCGACGCGACGGCCGCCGGCCTTGCCGCGCAACGGGGCGAACTGGACAAGCTCGTGCGCGTCTGGACGCTCGGTCATGGCATTGGTTTCGGCCGCTATCCCCGCACCGAGGCGCCGTGCGAGGGCGGCCATATGGTGGTCTCGATCGATCCGAAGGAGACGTTCTGCGGCTGCGGGGGCAGGGGACACCTCGAAGGCATCATGGGCCATCGCGCGATGCGTCTGCGGTTCCTTGATCTGGAGCCCGAAGAAGTGTTCGCCTCCGCCCGCGAGGGCGACCGGCGCTGCCTCGATTTCGTTGCTCTCTGGCACCGCGCCCTCGCCGCCGCAACCGCTTCCAGCGTCCATCTGGATGGTCCGGGCCGCTTCTTCATCTCGGGCCCGAATTCGCGCTTCGTGAGACCGGGGATGCTGAACCAGTATCTGCACGAGATGGTCACGATGT
>CAZXCO010000034.1:0-4273 GCA_964639095.1 uncultured Solibacteraceae bacterium | reverse complement strand
TGTCTGCAAGTGGGATGCCGCCCGATTCTTTTCGGCTGGTTCCGGGACGCCGGCTGCCGGCGTCCGGATGGTGCGCGATATGCCTCAGCGTTTTGGCTTTTTGGCGCAGCCGGTTGCCGCCGCCTGGATCACTGTACGCTCAGCAGCGACCACAAGTGACGTGCTTCATCGGCGTCACGGAAGCGCCTCAACGCCTGCTCCTCGAGCTGCCGGACTCGCTCCCGGCTCAGCTTGACCTGCTGGGCGATCTCCTGGTGAGTGTGCTCGCGGTCGCAGCCGATGCCGAAACGCATCCGCACTACCTGCTCTTCTGTTGGCGTCAGGATCCGGAACGCCTGCACGATCCCGTTCCGGACGCCATTGCTGGCATTGTCGTGCAATATCGCGTCGAGTGGAGTATGGGCCTGCGGATCCGGAATGAGATCCCCCAGGTAAGACTCGCCGTCCGTGCCAACCGGGAGATCGAGCGAAACGGGATCGTGCGAGATGAGTTTCAGCTCCTGCACCTTCTGCGCGGTGGTCCCCATTCGCTGCGCGATCTCCTCGTCCGTCGGGGTACGGCCGAGTTCTTTTTCCATGTCGCCCAACGCCCGCAGGAACCTTGTCATGTGCTCTTTCATATGCACCGGGACCCGGATCGTGCGCGATTTATCGTCGATCGCACGGCTGATGGCCTGGCGGATCCACCATGTCGCATAAGTGGAGAACTTGTAGCCGAGACGGTAGTCGAACTTTTCCGTCGCGCGTATAAGGCCGAGATTGCCTTCCTGAATCAGGTCGAGCAGATGCAGCCCGTGGTTGGTGTATTTCCTGGCGACCGAGACGACAAGTCGAAGGTTCGCTTCGACAAGCCGCTGCTTCGCCTGCTCAGTCTCGGACTCACCCTGGCGAATGCGTTTCAGGCCGCGACGCATGGCAGACGCGCTGCAGCCGGCCGCGGCTTCGCACTCGCGGATGCGGCGCTTCAATTCACGCGTCTCACTGCGCTGTTGGTTCCGTTCCTGGTTTAATCGCGCCTCAAGCACGTCGAGTTCATCGGCGGCACTCCGGAACGCATTCGCGAAGGCAGCCCACCGGGCTGCGGAAAACGGAACCTCCCGCAGCGCCCGTGAAAACCTGACGTGCGCACGAACCAACCTGCTCTGCAACCGGGCACGTACGCGAACGTAGCGCTCGGGCGTCGAGGCCAACTCCTGCTGCTGAGCCGTCAACTCGCGATGCCGGCTCCAGACCCGGTTGAACGCCCGCATCGCCTGGGCGCGTTTCTGGTCTTTCGCGGCCGCGTCGGCGCCGCTGACTTCCGCAAAATCGTCGATCTCGGCCCTCCCCTGCCGAAGGTCTTCATAAAGGCTCAGCGCCATACGCTGCACCAGAAGAGAGCGGGAAAGTACTTTCCGCATCCGGATGTTACCCCGCTCCATGCGCCGCGCCAGATCCACCTCGCCTTCGCGCGTCAGAAGACGGATTGCTCCCATTTCCCGCAGGTAGACGCGCACAGGGTCGTCGGTGTAGCTGTACTCTTCGGAACCCGCGATTGCCCCGTGACCGCCATCCGCCTCGTTAAACGGAAAGCCAGTCGACGCGGACGGCTCCTCGAACGCGGGAATGAACGGGCGTGGAAATTCGGAAAACTTTTCGTCAAGCTGTTGCATTTTAATGGGCTCCGGGACCGGACGGTCAAGCCGCCCTGGTACGGCGCAGAAACTCTAAGTATTTGATGCTGCAGGAGCGTTTTGGTTTCAGATCCGGGCTTCAGGACCCTTTCAACGTGCTTCCTGAAGAACCTCTTCGTGTTTGTGACCGAGTTCCACGCGAATCAGGGCAGCCACCAGACGGGCGAATTGCCGCGGCCCATGAACCAGGGCTGCCAGTTTCCGCGGATCGTCCGGCAGCCCGAGTGTTTTCGCGCTTGCGAGAGTGCGTGCGTCCGCAAACGGATATAGTTCCGGCCAGGCAAGCTGGGCTTCGCGGAAGAAAATGTTCACGGCAACCTCTCCCACGCCTTTAAACTGATCGAGCAGCTTCCGTTCGCGCGCGGGGTCGCGCGCCGCCGCTTCACGCAGCCTGCGCAGATCTCCCTGATAATTGTCGATCAGCATCTGAGCCGTCACCCCCAGCATCGTGGATGTGCGCTCGTCATAGCGCACGTAACCACCATCGTCCAGGGCGCGAACCCGCTGTTCCCACGTGGCAGCCGCCATCTTCTCCGGCGTTGTCCAGCCGTTCTCAAACAGAATGCGGGCTGACTTCAGCGCCACCAGATGACTGATTCGCGTGCTGAACAGAAGCGCGCTGATCAGAAGACAGAAGAGCGGGGAGGGCTCGTTGGCCTCCGCGTCGATACCGAGATCTTCCGCGAAGGTCCGGCCGTAGCGCTTCAACAATACGGTGACAACGGTGTTTTCCGTCGCGTCCGCAGCCGGACTCATCTGCGCACCCTTACAGCCAGTGGATTTCCGGCGGTTTGCGGCCATGAGACTCCGGCCAGGATTTCGGATAGCCAAGGACGATTGGCGCGACGACATGACAGTTGTGGGGGAGCGCCAGTTCCTTTTTGGTCGACGGCAGATTCAGCCAGGGACGGCCGAAGCCGATCCAGCAACTGCCGATTCCTTCGTCGCGAGCCGCCAGCATCAGATTCTGCGCCGCAAGACAGCAGTCCTCCGCCGCCTGAGCGTCCGGAGATTGCGCCATCACGATCAGGAGAGCTGGAGCGTGATAGAAGATGTTGAAATCCGGCTGCTCCAGGTACTCTCGCGCCCCCTCGCCGAAGCCGGTCTCCGCCAGATTTTCGAGCGACCAGAGTCGCGCGCGCTCTCCGTACGAATCGATTCGTTTGCTGTCGGTTAAAGCCGCGAACGACCACGGCTGCGCGTTGAATGCGCTCGGCGCTAGAATCGCCGCTCCTGTGAGCCGCTCGATCACAGCCCGGCTGACCGGATCGCCGGTAAACTCGCGGACAGCCCGGCGCCGCCTGATTGCGTCCATCAATTCCATACGAATTCCGACCCTCCCTGCAGAACGCTGCTGACTGGAAACCTCATTTGGCCGGGTGTCCAACCGGGATCACGACCAGCACCTGTTCGTTGCCTGCGAACTTCACCGCATTCTTCACCAGTCCTGCGTCGATGCCACCGGTAACCACGGCTCCCAGGTCGAGTGAAACCGCTTCGAGCAGCAGATTCTCGCTGGCGAGCCCCGCTTCGTAGTCTGTCCAGGTGCGATTTCGGGGCCCGGGCCCCATTCGTTCATATAGGGCGGCAACTACGAATACGGCCGGGGCGTCATGCACCTGCGCCTGGGATGTCACGGATGCAAGGATATCGGTTTCGGCTCTGGCGGCCGCGAGCATCTCGAGCCCATGTTTCGACGGCACATAGCGGTATGCGCCGCTGGGCAGGCCCTCGACAGTCCGCGCGACGACCGCGATCTCCAGCGGATACCGGTGCATAGCGGACGGCGCGGTGCGTTTGCCGTCAGCGGACGTGACCCCCTGCGCCGCCCACAACAACTGGCCGACTTCGCCGATGGTCAGGGACTGCCGGGTGTAGGTTCGGACGGATCGCCTTGCAGCCAAAGTGGCCTCGAGGCTCATTCCGCCGGCCTTCTTCGGGATGGGGAGCGACACCACGGCCTGCTGGCCCGGAAGGCATCCGGGGACCAGGCCGATGGAGAAAAAGAGAAAAATCAGCAATCGACGCAACATATGCCCTCTGGCCTCATTCTTTGTGTTTCCAGCCGCCGCCGAGCGCCTGAATGAGCTGAATACCAGCCATCATTTGCTGTTCGCGGAATGTGATGGCAGCCTCCTCGGTGCCGAGCAGGGCGGTTTCCGCGGCAAGTACGTTGAGATAAGGATCGAGCCCCGCGCTGTACAGCGCCGTCACGTCGCGGAGATTGCGCCGCGCCGACAGAATTGCCGCCTCCTGCTGTTCGATCACGCCCGATAGAATCCGCACGGTCGCGATGTTGTCCTCCACCTGCTGAAATGCCGTCAGCACAGTCTGGCGATAGCTCGCGACGGTCTGATCGTACGCGGCGCTGTACTGCGTTACGGTGGCTTTGCGCAGGCCGCCATCGAACAGCGTCTCCGCCAACCACTGTGACTGGCTGGTAAAGCCCGCCGGCGAGCGTTACCAGGGCGCCGCCCGGATAGACCGGGACTGCGCAGGCGGCGCCCTCCATGCTGCGCGCGGCGTCGAGAACGTAGTCGGGCATGCCGATCGTGTTGGCGACGGTCTGTACCGCCGGGTCCATGATCCACATCGGCGCG
>CAZXCO010000033.1:0-9641 GCA_964639095.1 uncultured Solibacteraceae bacterium | reverse complement strand
CGAGATTGTTCCACGCCGGTGATACGATCAACGACTCGGTGAACTTCATACCGTGCCGCAGGCCGCGCTGGTAATTCTGCTGGAAAATAGATCCCACGAGATCCTCCTCGGGAGAAAGGACCGCAAAACTCTGCCGTATATAAGTCACGCCTGCCTTCACATCGAGGCTTTCATTGGCGGTCTTGATGATGCTCCATCCGAGTCCCCCGCCGTATAACTGCTGAAGATCAAGCCCCTGCGAGAAATTGTGATCGAACGCCGCCTGCACAAAGCCGTAAAAGGATGTCGAAAAATATTCATCACGTTCCACATCCGCATGGTAGATTTCGGTCTTCACCAGCGGCGTAGCGGGTTGCCGGAGCGTGCCGTACGACGCCGTGAAGTCGGCCGTCGTTCGATTCCGGCGCCGCAGCCAGTCCACATCCGGAACCGTGCGAATCAGGCTGACGCCGCCATTGAAGGTGCGGCTTTGCTGTGTGGCTTCCACCAGACTGGCGCCGGCTGTGACCGTGCCGCCCCAGTCGGAAAAGAAGTTCGGACTGTGCTGTACCGCGTTCTCGAAAGCCGACTGTTCGACCAGATGGTCCGCATCCGGCACGGCCACCGTCTTCGGCTGACCCTGCGCCGGGGTTACGGTGATCGTTTGATTCGAAACCGAAACCTTACCCTGGGGAATCGCGGATGTATCGGCATTTTTGCCCAGTTTCAGATTTTTCGGCAGCACCGCGAATGACTGCGCCGACTGCAATTCACGGACCTTGCTCCAGTCGAATGTGATCTGGCCGATCACGTCGCTGTTGAACGTAACGGATGCGCCGTCCGATGTCACGAGTTTTCCGACAAGCCTTTCTCCATCGGTGAAGACAACGACGTCTTTCCCACTTTCCCCCTGAGCATACAGCGCCACCTGGCTGAATATACTGGCGAGGAGTAAAATTCCGCAGAATCGAAACATGCACCCATTCTAGCCACGGCTGCATTAAACTGAGCCTGATGCCGCGCTGTATTTTGCCCGTCGCCGCGCTTACTGTTCTGATCAATACAGGCGCGATGGCGTCGACTCTCGTGAAAAGCGGAACTTTTGGAGGCATAAAGGTGGACTATAAAGTTCTGCTGCCGGATTCGTTCGATTCCTCGCACGCATACCCTGCAATTCTTGCGTTCGGAGGCGGCCCGCAGACAATGCTCATGGTGGATTCCGGACTGAACCGCTATTGGGGCGCCGAGGCCCGGCGGCGAGGCTATATCGTCGTGAGCCCCGCTGCACCCGATGGGCAGCTTTTTTTCGAAGGGGCCGCGCGCATTTTTCCTGAATTTCTGGAAATGATCCTCCACGATTACAAAGTTCAGGGTGGCAAAATGCATATCGCGGGCTTCTCCAACGGCGGCATCAGCGCGTTCCACATCGCAGCGCTGTACCCAAAGTATTTCTGGTCGGTAACCGGTATTCCCGGGCTGCTCAATGACGCCAACGGCGCGAAGGTGGAGGCCCTCAAGGGCATGTGCATTTATATGGACGTCGGTGGACGCGATCTCGAGTGGCGCGGAGCCATGGAGCAACAGGCCCGCATGTTTCAACAGAAAGGCTACACGGTTCAATTTCACGTCGAAGAGAACCAGAATCACGTTCTGAGCCTCGGACCGGAGGGCAACAGACGCCTGTTCGATCAGCTCGACGCGGCTGCGCACGGGTGTCGCGAATAAAGGAGAGAAGACAATGCTCGCTGCCAAACTGACATTCTTCGCGCTTGTTGCATTCGCCCTCGCCAGCGATGCGCTGGCGCAGGCTCCTGCACAAACCGACTACAGCAAGGTGCAGATCACGACCGTAAAACTCGCGCCGGATTTCTATGTCCTGAATGGCCAGGGCGGAGCGATCGGGGTTCTCACCGGCCCGGCGGGCGTGCTGATGGTGGACAGCCAGTTCGCGCCCCTCACCGAAAAAATTGTCGCCGCCATCCGGCAGATCTCGAATGCGCCGATCCGCTTCCTCATCAATACGCACGTTCATCCGGACCATACGGGCGGCAACGAGAACCTCGGAAAAATGGGCGTTACCATTCTGGCGCGCGAAGAGCTTCGCAACCGGCTGATGCATCCGGCGCCCGGAGCCAATGGCGCGCCCGGTACGCCGGCGCCGGCAGCCGCGCTCCCCGTAATCACGTATGACAGCCCGTTGACGATTCATTTCAACGGCGAGGACGTCCAGGCGATTCCCATCCCCAAAGCCCACACCGACGGGGACACGCTGGTCTTCTTCCCGAAGGCAAATGTCATCATGATCGGCGACTATTTCCGCTCTCTGGGCTATCCCAACATCGACCGCAACAATGGCGGCAGCCTGAGCGGAATGATCGACGGCATCAACACCGCGATCAAGCTGTGCAATGCGGATACGAAGGTCGTGCCGGGGCATGGCGCCATTACGGATCGCGAGGGGCTCGCCGTCCACCGCGACATGATCATCGCGGTTCGGGACAAGATCGCGCCGATGGTCTCCGAAGGGAAAACGCTGCAGGAGGTTCTGGCCGCGAAGCCGACGTCGGATTACGACGCAAAGGTCCCCGGAGGCGCTACGACAGTGGATCGTTTTGTCGGTCAGGTCTATGCGGAACTGAAAGCGGGCAATTAGCGGAGGTGAGATGGGTCAGGTGAATTTCGGACAGCCGGACAATGGAGTGATCCAGATGGCTTATGTCGTCGAGGATATCCATCAGGCGATCGAGGCATGGGTGACGAAATTGAACGTCGGCCCCTGGTTCCTGCTGGATGAGTTCACCGGAATCGAGCCGGTTTACCGGGGGCAGCCTTCCGCCGCGTCCGTGATGCTCGCGATGAGCTTCGCCGGACACATGATGGTGGAACTGATCCAGGAACGAAGGAAGGCGCCTTCGGTCTACCGGGAAACCATCGAAAAGCGCGGCTATGGCTTTCATCACTGGGGTGTTGCGACCACAGATTTCGACGAAAGCCTCAAAAAATACGAGGCCGCCGGGTATGGGACCGCATTCCTTGCGCGCGTGCCAACCGGCGGCCGCATTGCTTACATGGACACCACCAGGGATCTTCCCGGGATGGTGGAATTGATTGAGCTTGGCGCGGCCTTCGACGAGGTTTTCGGCCGATTCCACCGCGCTTCGGTCGCGTGGGACGGAAAAGACCCCATGCGGCCGTTTGTCTGACGCGCGTTCTCTCCTGAACCGCCTAAGGCTTCGTGCAGGAGAAGTTCGCGGCTTCGTCGATACTGCCGGTGCCTTTGTACTTTGCGACCTGCGGATAAGGGCAGAGCGGCCGTGTGCGATCCACTTTGCCATTCCTCATGCGCGAAGCGGGAATCTCATCGGGCGCTTTTTTTGCTTCCACCCACTGTTCGAGAGCGCCCATCATGTCGAAGCTGCTGGTCCCTTCCCCGCCGCCGCAGTGCGCCATGCCGGGCACCATGAATAACCGGTAGGAACCCGCGACCTTCTCCTCGCCGCCGAGCCGGTCAAGAACGCTCTTGTAATACTCAACGCTGCTGAGAGGCGATATCTGCGGGTCGGCCCATCCGTGATACTGAATGATCTTGCCACCGCGCGAGAGAAATGCGCTCAGATCCGGATTGAGCGCATTCATGATGCCGTTGTCCGCTTTGGCGGTGAGATCCGCATCGCTGTCGAAATTGAACGTCTTGTAATCCCAGTCCGGATTCCTGAAGACGATGTATTTGAACAGATCGAGCCCCAGCCCCATCGGCCGCGGACCGGCCATGGTGTTCCATCCGAGTTCGCTGCCCGGCTCATGACCCGGGAACAGTTCCTGCTTTGTGCGGGGATTGGTAACCGGCGAATAGATCTTGCGCGCCGTCTCGACCTGCGCGGCTGTCAGGCAGCCCGCCTCGTCCGCGCCCTTGCATTCGATCACCTTCGGATCGAATTTGCATCGCGTCGGATCGTCAATGATCCCGTCCTTTAGCCCGTCCGCGGCATCGCAGGCTTCGAGCGCCGCCTTGTGGATGACAGGAAACTTTGCGGGCGGGATCGCGGAGGCCTCGTCCTTGTGAGAAGCCTGGGCGATCCAGACCGCCTGCATCGAGCGGCCCGTCCAGTTGATGCCGGGGGAGCCGGCGACGACCGCGTTGAAGTCGTCGGGATACCGCTGCGCTTCCATCAGCGCCTGCCTGCCGCCCGCCGAGCAGCCGTTCCAGTAAGAAAGCTTCGGTGCGTCGCCGTAATACGCCGCGATGATAGCCTTGGACTTGACCGTCATCTCGTGCACCGCACGGTATCCGAAGTCGATCAGCTTTTCCGGATGCCCCATCGCGAAACTGGCGCTTCCGCCTTCATGACCCGTGTCCGTCATGGCGGCGGTATAACCGCGGTGCACCCCGGCGGCGAGCGTTGCGGGATTGATCGAGCCGGTGTAGCCGCCGTTGCCGTTGGCCTCCAGTTTCCCGTTCCATCCCGAAGCAGGAAGCCAGATTTCCATCCTGATATCGGAATCGCTGGTCGGCTTGATTGTCGCGGTAACCCGGCAGAATGCTGGAAGATCCCGGAAAGCGGCATTGGGATCGCCGCCTCTGCCGCGGCCTCCAGGCGGAGCCGTGAACGCGCCCGCGGCAACCGTCCGGGCGAGCGTAATCGTCGTGTCGGGAAGTGAAAGAGAGGTCAGGCTTTCACAGGTGGCGGCAGCGCGAGCCGGCGCCGGCTGCCATCCCAGAAGAACGCACGCAGCTATGCCTGCGGCGCCCAGGGGCCTTCGAAGGCTCGTCATTCGAGTGGCCTATTTTTCCTTGTAATCGTCCGGCGCGCCGTTTCCGGAGGAGCCCATAAAGAGCTTTCGGCCATCAGCGAAGGTGATATCGCGGCCGTTGGCACGGTTGGATCCGTCCTTCGCGCGATAACCCTCGATCACAATGACGGAACCGGCGGGCAGCGAGTTCTTGGTGAATCCGCGGCGCAGCAGGGCGTTCGGGCTCCCTCCTTCCACCATCCAGTTCACCACTTTTCCGTCCGGCCCCTTGACGTCGATATGGATCCACGAATGCGGGTTGATCCACTCCATCTCGGTAACCGTGCCCTTCAACGTCACAGGCTTTTGCGCGTCGAATTCCGCGGCGAAAGAGTGATGCGCCCAAAGGGGTGCGGCGGCCATCGCAAGACCGACAGCCGCAATCACGAGGTCCAGCTTTTTCGTCATTGCTTGTTTACCTATTGCTTCAGAGCAGCCTGCTCGGCGGCTTTCTTTGCCTCTTCTGCGCGGGCGCCGCTGAGATTGTTGCGCATACCGTAATTGCCTTCCGTGCAGGCGTATTCGAAGATCGGGCCCTGGATCGTCGTCATCGGAAGCTCACCCGACCACGGTTTCGCCCACGTCGTCGGATCGTCTACCGTGAACTGATAATCGATCGTGTCGGGGCCGGTCCGGGTGAAGCGTTCGACGACATGCAGCTTGTCGCTCGATCCATGGAAAGCAGTCCGGTCCGTAAAATTCGTGGTGTCCACGACCAGCGTGTTGCCTTCCCAGTGGCCGCGCGAATCTCCCAGCCACAGTTTGACGTCTGGCGGCAGGTGCGGGCTCCCGTCGGTTGGAATCATGCGCACATCGTGAATCATCTCCTGGACGATCGCCACATAGCCCTTGCCCTGCACGATCTGCAGGTTGCTGTTGTAGCCCACCGGAAGCATGGGCGGGCCCTCGTTGCCCCACACAATGCATTGCTCGGCAAGACCGCGGTTCTCCGGCCCGTCAAACTCATGGCCTTTATTGGCCGCGACGCGCGCCGCCTGGCGTTTCCGCGCTTCGGGCAGCATGGCCGGAATCCGTCCCTCAGGCCCCGTGATAATCGATGTGCGAATCGTGGGGGCGAGTTTGGACTGGCTCTTCTCCAGCCCGAACTGGGCCATGTCGTAGTGAACGTCCGCGTAAGTCCCCGGCCCGGTCGGCGCTTTCTGTGCCAGCGCCTTCTTCGCATAAGCAGCGGCTTCTTCCTGAGTGAAGAATTCCTTCGAACCGAGATCCTTCGGCCGTTCCAGCGGCACCACCGAGGCATTCGTATAGATGCCCTGGAGATCTGGCGTACCGTCCGGATTGTGCGGCGGTGTCCAGTTCTTTCCCGCCGCTTCCCTGGCGAAGAAGGCTGTCGAAGGGGTCTGGGCCATGGCGGGCGCCAGCGCGAGGAAAGCGACCGCGCCTGCAAAGGCCGCCGCCGATGCAACTTCGAAGAATCGATTGCTCATGAAAAGCTCCTTCTCACTGACTTCACTGCTGCTTTTTCGGGCCGGTTCCCTTCTTCCGGAGAGACCCGTACAACAACTCTTCCGCAAACTCAACGCACTTGTATTCCATCAACTGAGCGTTCTTTTCGACGTGCCGGTAGAGCGGCATGCTGATCTTCCAGGGCCGCGAGAATACCTTGGGGTCCTCGATCGTGGCCTCATACATTATGATATCGGGGCTGCGGAGGGTATAGCGCTCGACGACATGCAGCGCGTCGCTGTGGAAATTGCCGGAACGATCGAACCAAGTCTTGTCGTTCATACCGGTCACGTCCACTACCAGCGTATCGCCTTCCCAGTGCCCTACCGACCAACCCATCCAACTGTCAACCGGCGCCGGACCCGGGTGTCCCATATCGATCGTACGCACGGCCCCGGCATATTCATAAGAAACCAGAATGTATTTCTGCGACTGGACGATCTGGAAGGGATACGGCACATAGGTCGCACGCGGCACGCCAGGCAGGTAGCACTTGATTTCCGGATCGTCCACAAACCGGTTTTCCAGATTATGCTTCCTTTTTTCCAGCATCGAGGGCAGGTAGGGGATGTCGTTGCCTTCGACCACGCCCGGACCAGGAGGAACAGCGAATTCCGCGGCCAGCGAGTACACCGGACCCTGGGCGGCTGCGTGCGCCTGGAGGTCCCAGTTGGCTGTATTGAGCGCCTGCCAGATCCCGTTCAGGTTGGGTTTCCCGTCAGCCGTGCGGGGCGGTTTAAACGCCGTCGTCTGGGCCGCCAGTGGAACGGCGACAAGCGCCACCCACGCGAGCCTGCTCGTGATGATCGACAAGGATTTGCGCCGACTCTGCATCTGCCTGATTTTCTCCCTGCGCCGCGCCGCGAGGCACGGCACAACTCTCCCAACCGCGGCCAGAGACACTTCTGCCCCGCGTCGCTGATATTAACGGTTCAGGATTTTAAAGTCAATCGCAGGTGTGCTTTCGTTGCGCTCAGATCGGCGGCTGTAATGCCGGCTCCGCGCTCGCGGGGGATTTCGGTCCGAGATGATCGAGCGGCAGAAAATCCGAGATTCGCCGGCTGCCTTTCATCCTCACCAGATCGGCCAGCGTGTACTGGTCGAGAACCTTGAAAAACGATTCGAGCGCCTGTACCAGAACACCGCGCAGCGAACATGCCGGCAGAATCCGGCAGGTGTTTTCTTCGAGGTTGAAGCATTCGACGACCCGGAAATTGGGCTCCGTCGTCCTGACGACCGCCCCGATATTGATCTTTGACGGATCGCGCGCCAGCGTTACGCCGCCAGCGCGCCCCGTCGAGGCTTTTACGAAAGAGTGAGTGTCAAGAGTCTGGACCACCCGGACCAGATGGTTACGGGATATGCCGTAAGCCTCGCTGATCTCACGCGTCGAGACAGGCCGGTCCGTGTGCTCCGCCAGGTACAGCAGGATTCGCAGCGAATAATCGGTATGAAGCGTGAGATTCAACTAGGGTGTCTCCGCCGCTGGCGCCGGCGCGGGCTGGCCTGGCGCCGGTTGCTTCCAGTATGCGGGCAGCGTCGGCTTGGTATCGAGAAGAATCTCGAAAATTGCCTGCCGGTCGGCCTGCGGTAAACGGGCGAACGTCTGCGACTGGTCCTTGCCCGTGAGCACGTCGTAGAGTTTCCGGTAGACCCGGTCGCGCACCACGGCGGGCATCGCGTCGAAGGTCTCGCTGTAGATCATGTAGCTCAGCGGGTACTTGAACATCCGCGTATGCAGATCGAAGTCGCGCAGCGAGCGCCCTTTTTTGTCGCGCGGACCGCGCTGCGGGAATGTCTGGGTGAATGTCGAGACGCCCTGGATCGGGTCGTAGATGCGTGCCTCGTTCGTGAACAGCATGTACTGAACCATGGCGTCGATATCGCCGTTGATGCGCTCGTTCGCCATGTCATCGAGCGTTCCCTTGCACCGCTGCAGTTCGACTCTTGTATCCCAGGAGGTCCGGATCATCAGATTCGTCATTCGCGTCTGATGCTCAAGCGTCATCAGAGCCACGATGTCGCTCGTTTTCTCCAGGTAATTCGACAGATCGACGCGCCTTCCGAGGCTCGTCAGATTCTGCGAATTCGTCATGTCCAGATTCCGGGGCTGGCTGGAATCATGCGCCACCGCGTTGCCCATGTGCCTCATGGAGCCGTGCGTGCCCATAACGTACCATCCGCCCCAGCGTTCGTTAAATGGAGTCCGGTCGTCCGTCTCCATGCTGGCGCCGCGGAATGCAGGCGTACCGTCGCCGGACGGATAAACCGACGTCACCAGAATGCCCGGAATCCCGATCGTCGTAATCCCCTGATGGCACTGCAGGCAATCGCTCCGAGGATCGAAGGCGGGCTTGTCCGACTTGTTGATATCCAGAGTGTAAAAGCGGACGCCCTGCTTCGGATCGAGCGCGGCCAGTTCGAGGACATCGCCTCCCTGAACGGAGCCCACCGCGACGTCATCATTAAAGAAGATTGCGCGCGGAGCCCAGGGAAAAATCTTCGGATTCTGAAAACTGGTCTTCGAAAACACCAGCAACTGAGAATCGGGATTGATATCCAGGTTCTTCAGGAGCGACGGCAAATAACCCAGACCGCCTGGGGCATACTCCAGTTTGGCCTTGCCGCGCGCCAATCGCTGGCTGAGGCGGGTGACGGCGTCGTCGACCGGCCGTTCCGCATATTGAATCGCCGGATCGTCCACCGGGACCCAACGGTTCTCATCCATTCCGGCCAGTATCACGCTGAACCCGGAGATCACCACAAGACCGATGCCACCTATAATCAGGGCCCGTCCGTTCATGTCGTTATTATGCATTTAAAATGCATAATAATCAAGCTTAAAATATCGTAAGCTTTCCCGCGTGGTACGGCCAACCACGCTCCCCAGCGGGGATTACGGAAACCTTTATGATCATGCATCTCCACGCGACAGTTCCAGCCACCGGACCATATCCCGGAAAGCAGCATAGGCCTTCAGTTTCGCCGCTTGGCTGCCGTCCGTCTCCGCCCGGTCGATGTGCTCCCGCATCTGGCGGAAGACGACCGGTTCCATCGCCAGCAGCGCCTCCGGTCCGGAAGCCGCGTACTTGACCAGCACATAGCGGATCAGACACCCGACAGGAATCCCTGTCCCCCGGCTCAGGTTCTCGAGAGTCGGCAGCGGGTCGGCCACCGTGTAACAGGCCACCTCCGCCTTGAAGTTCGCGTGGCGATCGTCCGGCGGCCAGGTGTCCCGGTACGGCTTGAGATCCATATCCATATATATTCAGACAGCCGCACGCAGCGCCGCCGCGAAGAATCCGTCGCCGGGATTGCTCCCCGGCAGGCGCTGCATCGTCTTCACCACTCGGGCGCCCGACATGGCCACGACGTCTTCGTTCTCTTCGCGCTCCAGCGAACAG
>CAZXCO010000032.1:0-10989 GCA_964639095.1 uncultured Solibacteraceae bacterium | reverse complement strand
TTGATGTTGTTGAACACGACAAGCTGCGTACCGTCGAGATCGGCAGGCAGCGCTTTCGATTCGGCCACATCAAAGCGGTTGGCGTTCAGCACATCCACGATATGGCTTTCGGTGCCGGGGGGATCGTCGGAAATCCACTGGACGCGCGGGCGGCGGACCGCCACCGTGTTTTCAAACCGCGATTCGCCGAGACCGGGAGATTCGATCCGGCCCGCAAGATCGATCGCGCCCGCCGCGTTCAGGCTGGTGCGGATGCGCACGCGGTTCTCACCCGTGTCGAGCGAAATCTGATGCAGGCCGATCTGCTTCCCTTCCGCAGAGAGCTGGACCGTGGCCGAAGTCGCGCGCGGCGTGTAGATGGTGAGATCGACCGGGAATTTTTCACCCGTGAATACCGCTCCCGGAATCCCGACGGCCTCGGTCTTGAGCTGCGGTTGCGGCCTGCCGGCGAGCGCGATGGAATCGATCGAGATGCCGAGTTGCTGGGCCTGCCAGGCGGCGCGGGTGACGGCGCCCGAATTCTCGTTGCCGTCACTCATGAGAGCGATGCGATGCACCATCCCCGTCGGGAGCGACGCCAGGGCCTGCCGGATCGGCGCTTCGAGGTTGGTCGCGCGGCCTTCCGCGCCGGGCGTACGAGCAAGACTGAGTCCGGCTTCGCGATCGCTGAGGGCGCGGGGCTCGCGCGCGAACGGAATGACCGTCACCTGATTGCCCCCGCGGGCCCGCTCGATTTGCTTGAGCAGAGTGTTTTCACGCGCGAGGTCGGCATCCGTAACGCTGGCCGAAGTGTCCACCAGAACGGCCAGCGCGACCTTATGCGTGCGATACGTCAGCGTCGGTTCAGCCAGGGCCAGGATGACTGCCGCGATCATGGCGGCCTTCAAAAGAAGATTGCCCCGCCGCGGCTGGCGGCGCCATCCCCACCCTGCCCACGCAAGAGGCAGCACCAGCAGCAGAAGCGCCCACGCGCGCTCAAACGTCATGTTGCCCGCTCCCGGTCAGGGGTGGAATCGACCTAAGCCGCATGACGCTCCGGAGGTTTGACCAAACGCAGCCGCAGCGGGGAATAGCGCCCGTAGGCGAGCCATTCGCCCGTCAGGACGGCGGCGCCGAGCAATGCGAGGAAAGGCCACCAGTCGCGGCTCCGCCTGAAAGAATCGTTCCACGCCGGAATCCCGTGCCGCGCATTGGCGGGAGGCGCCCATTTTACGTCCCACATCCCGGGCAGAGTGAGGGAATAGACCCGTTCGGAATTTCCAGCGATCACGCGCACCCGCTCCGGTTCGCCCGCAAAGAATTCCACCGCCTTATCCCGGATATTGTAAGGCAGCTTCGCGCCGGAATCCGTCAGCACCTGAATTCCGCCCGGCTCCGCCGTGAATGGCGCCGCCACCGCGCCGGCGCTTTGCGTGCCGACATCCACGTCCCGAAAGACGTCGGGGGCCATCCAGCGCAGGATATTGGCCAGCAGAAGCGGCGTCGTGAGTTCGTAACGCATGGCGCCGGCAAAGGGATCGAAACCCATGATGACTGCGCGCGATTTTCCGCCATCGGAGGTATTCGCGATCATGATGGGACCATCATTCACCTCGGCGAGGCGCGTGTCATTCGGCGACGGCGAAAAAACCGAAGTGGCTGCGATCTGCACATCCCTGGCTCGCAGCCCCGCGGTGAGCGGTTGATCGGGCGCCCACCTCAGCCCCTCCGGATGCTCGACCCGGGCGAGTGTCGCGACCGGCGAATTACTGGCCGGCGGATCGATCCAGAGAACATTGCCCTGCGGCCGCGTGACGGGCCGGAAATGGTGCAGAATGACGAGCGAGTTTTCATCCTCCTCGGGCGCATATTGAGCGGCCGGACGAAAATCGGCGGCAATGCGGGGATCGGAGGCGAGCGCGGGACGCAGTTCTTCCGGCTGATCGGAGTAGACGATCACGTGCAGGCTGCGCATTTCCGGCAGTTCGAGCGTCGCATGGTTATCCGCGCCGAAGGCATCCTTCGGATAGAGGCGCGCATCCAGAATGCCCGCGGCCCGGGTATGAACGTTGAATGAGACCTCCTGCTCCGCGCCCGGGGCCAGAGCGATCGAGCGCGCGCCCTGCGGAATGTTTCCGAAGTTCAGAGTAATGGTGACCTGCCGCGGCCGCTTCCCGTAATTCCGCACACGCGCCAGAATGTCCCAGGTTCCCGTGTCGCTGGAGGACCGCCGCGCGCCGAGGCTGCGCAGTCCGCTGTTTTCAATGTTGTCGTCAACAGCGAGCACGCGAAAGGCGGGCATCTTCGGAACCGACACATCGCTGGCCTCGCGCGCCGGGATGCGCCCCGGACCGTCGTAGACGATTTCACCCGGAAGCGAGCCGCTCGCGCGCTGCAACTGGCTGGCGAACTGAAGACTCTGCGACAGATTCAGAGCGGTGGCGCCGGGCTGCGATTCGAGAATGGCGCGGGCGATATTGCGGCGATCGGTCTCCCATCCGGTAGCCGGAGTCGCGAGGGCGTCGGCCCGGACCACCAGCACACGGTCGCCGTCCGGAACCGCGCGCAGCCAGCCGAGGGCGCTCGCGCGGGCAAGGTCCATCAGCGTGGCATCGGGGCGGTCGGGAAGGGCGGCCCCCATCCAGGCGGAGGTATCGAGAACGAGAACATGATCGCGGCGCGAGCCTTTGCGGCCTCCGAACTGGAATTCGGCAATGGCAAGCAGCAGGAGCAGCATGCCCAGCAGTTGCAGAAGCAGCGAAAGCGGCTGCTGGATTCGGCTCCGGCGTGTCACCGGCGCCGCTTTACCCGGCTCGGCCCAGAACCGCAGCGTCGAGACAATCTCTCTGCGGCGTGTGCGGTCGAGCAGGTAGAGAGCGATCGAGAACGCCGCCACCACGCTGAACAGCGCCGCAAACTGCCCGAGCGTGAGGTTCAGGAATTCCATGATCAAAACCGGATTTCCATTACGCTATGCTCCGCGCCCGGACCATAGTGTCGAAGATCGCTTCTTCCAGCGGAATCGATGAGGGCAATCCGGCGTACCTGCCGTCGTTGCGAAGCGCAACCTCTTTAATTCCCGCCGCAAAAGCATCGAACGATTCGGTGTACCGCCGCCGCGCTTCTTCATCCACCTGGATGCGCAGGCGGCCGCCGCTCTCGGCGTCGAACAGCTCGACTTCCCCGCTCCAGGGCGGCGTGCGGTCCTCGTCCGACCACACCTGCAGCAGCATCAGTTCGTTGCCGTAGTCCGCAAGGAACTGAAGCGCCTTCTCGCAGCCGGAATCGTCCAGAAAATCCGAAATCACGATCACGAGACCGCGCTGAGGATATTCGTTGAGAAATTCCCGCACCACGGTGAAGAAATCGGTGACGCCTTTGGCTTCGAGGGAGTCGAGAAACTCGGCCGCGAGCCGGTAGCGGTGCCGGCCGCCGCCCGAATTCTTGCCCTCCCGGAGGTGCGAGCTGAAGGGCAGAATCCGGATCGTATCCAGGCGAACCAGTCCGACATAACAAAGCGCGGCCGCGAGCCGCTTCGCAAACCGGAATTTCTCTCCCGAACCCGCCGCCATCGACGCCGACGTATCGAGCAGCAGCCGGACCGGCACACGGGGCTCGACCTGGAACATCTTCAGGAACATCTTGTCGAGCCGCATGTAGGCGCGCCAGTTCACCGCGCGCAGATCGTCGCCATCGTGGAAATGACGGTGGTCGAGAAACTCCTGGCCTCCTCCGGCGATGCGCGAGCGATTGTGGCCGCCCACGAGACCGGCAAAGGAGTGCTGCCAATGGATGGTCAGACGTTCCAGACGTTCGAGGAATTCCCGATCCAGCAGGGGCTCGTTGGGCAAAAGAAGCCTCTTGTTAAACCTATGCGGCGGAGGCGTTTACGGTTACGCCGGCGATGATGGCCGCGACAATGGAATCGGCCGATTTGCCGTCCGCATGGGCGTCGAAATTCAGAATTACGCGATGACGCAGCACGGATGGGGCCAGTTCGCGGATATCGTCGACACTCAGATGGAACCGGCCCCGCAGGAGAGCCAGCACCCGTCCGCACTCGACGAGCGCCTGCGCCCCGCGCGGTGAACTGCCGTACCGCACATAGCGGCGGGCGAAATCGTGCGCTTCCTTATTATCAGGCTGCGTCGCCATCACCAGTTGCACGGCGTAATCCTGAACGTGCGGGGCCACGAGCACCTCGTGGCAGACGCCGCGGATCTGCAGGACATCGTCGCGGTCGAGCACCGCGTCCACGGTGGATTCTTCCTTTGCAATGGTGCGCTCGACAATCCGCGACAACTCGGCGTGCGAGGGATACGACACCAGAAGCTTCATCAGAAAGCGGTCGAGTTGCGCCTCTGGCAGCGGATAAGTACCTTCCATTTCAATGGGATTCTGCGTCGCCATCACCAGGAAGGGCGATTCGAGATGGTGTGTGGTTGTGCCGCTCGTCACGGTGCGTTCCTGCATGGCCTCGAGCAGGGCGGACTGAGTCTTCGGAGTCGCCCGATTGATCTCATCGGCCAGCACAAGGTGCGCGAAGATCGGACCCGGTTGAAAACGCAGCATCTTGTGGCCACGATCGTCGGTTTCCATGATCATGCTGCCGACGATATCGGCGGGCATCAGATCGGGAGTGAACTGGATCCGCGAATACCGCAGGCTCAGGGCGCGTGCAAGCGTGCGCAACAACGTCGTCTTGCCCAGCCCGGGGACCCCTTCAAGAAGCACGTGCCCGCCGGCGAGGAGACAGATGAGTACGCCATCGACGACACTCTGCTGACCGACAATGATTTTCGCGATCTCTTCGCGGACCGCATTCAGCTTGGCGACGGCCGGACTGACGGCTGCTTCCATTGGCATGAGTTTGATTCTAGTCGATCGTCGTGGCTGAAGACGGGCTCGTTACACATTATCGCGCGAAAAGCGATTTTTCCGTTTGCCACCCGCTCAGAGGCGGTCTTCAGACACCCAGGATGAAGGCCGGTTCGATGAACTCCTCTGGAACGCCCATACGCGGCAATGGCCCGGTACTAGGACTCTAAATAACAGATTCCATGGATCATGACTCGCTTATTCCGTTAGAATTGGTACGGAAACAAAAAAATAGGAAAAATTCACACAATTCCGGGGGAGACTTACATGATGAACCGCTTCGCGGTCCCGTTGCTGTTTCTGGGACTGGCGTCAATTCCGGCGTGGGCCGATAACTCATTCGATTTCACGGACTCAAATTATCTCAGCCAGACGGTGGACGGCGTCACGATCTTGTCGGCAACCGCCTTTACGACCTCAGGAACCTCCACTTACAACGACAAACAGCTCAAGTCGGCCAACCTTGAGGAATACGTCGGCAATGGCCTTGGAGTGTGCAGTTCAGGAGACAGCAACAACTGCCCAAGCCCGCAGCACCAGGTCGATAACAATAAGTCTTACGAATTCGTCCTGTTCCAGTTCAGCACCCCCGTCGATCTCTCCTCGATCACCCTCGGGAACTTTGGTGGCATAAAGAACGGCAGCTACTCCAGTTCCAATGGGGCGGGCGATATGGACCTTTCCTACTGGACCGGAGTCAGCGGCGCCAGCACCACAATCAGCGATCTCACCAACATGGGAGCCGGATGGAGCGGGCAGAACAATGTCGCGTGCGATGGAACGAATGCGAGCAACGGCTGCGGCGACTATAGCTGGAGAACCGGCCAGGTGACCACAACCGATGCGCTCGACGGAACCGGCGTTACTTATCTGCTCGTGGGAGCGGCCTACGATGCCAGCCCGACCTGCCACTCCGGAGACAACTGCGGCAACACGGACGGCGCAGCCGACTTCTTCAAGATTCAGGCCCTGAGCCTCACGAGCGCCCAGGGCACGGACCAGAATCCGTCGCCGACCCCGGAGCCGGCGACTTCGGCTCTCCTCGGGCTGTCTCTTGCCGGCGTCGGCTTGTTCGCACGGCGGCGCAAGCGCCAGTAGAAAGTCCCTCCGCCACCCCGCCGCGTTCGGATCCGGCGGGGTGGCGATCGGGCCGAATGGAGGAGGCGAGCCGGACACCGCGCCTTTGCTACTGTAAAAGCTCAGGGCGGTTAGCTCAGCTGGTTAGAGCACCTCGTTTACACCGAGGGGGTCTGGGGTTCGAATCCCTAACCGCCCACCACCCGCCAATTGTCCGGACCTAACGCCTTCGCAGAGCCCGGATTTCTTCCAGCCTCTCTTTAATTCGCTTCTCCACGCCACGATCGGTCGGGTGATACCAGCGGCGCCCGGCGAGCGATTCCGGCAGGCATTCCATCTGGTTCACGGCATCCTCGAAGTCGTGGGCATGCTGGTATCCCGAGCCGTATCCCCAGCTTTTCATCGCCTTCGTGGGCGCATTGCGCAGGTGCATCGGAACCGGTTCGGCGCGTCCTGCCTGCACTTCCCGGGTCACCTCGCCGAGCGCCCGGTACGACGCATCGGATTTCGGCGCCACCGACAGATAAATGACCGCCTGCGCGATCGCCAGATCTCCTTCCGGCATGCCGAGGAAGTGAACGCACTGCTGCATCGCCATGCACTGCTCGAGTGCGCGCGGATCGGCCAGCCCGATGTCCTCGATCGCCATACGAACGACCCGCCGCGCAATGTACATGCGGTCCTCGCCCGATTCCAGCATGCGCGCGAGCCAGTAGAGCGCCGCATCGGGATCGCTCGACCGCACAGACTTGTGCAGGGCCGAAATCAGGTTATAGTGCTCTTCCCCGGCTTTGTCATAAAGCAGGACCTTTCGGCCCAGCGCGTCGGTAATCGATTGCTCGGTGATCTCTCCGGAGCTGGCCGCAACCTCGAGCGTGTTGTAGGCCGCCCGCGCATCGCCGTTGGCCGCGAGGGCGATCTTTTCGAGCGACTCCTCCGAGGCCGTGACGCCGAGCGCGGGCAGCGCTCGCCTGAGCAGGGTCGCAATTTCCTCCGTCGTGAGCGCCCGCAGCATGTAAACCTTCGACCGCGAAAGCAGTGCGGCGTTCACTTCGAAAGAAGGGTTTTCTGTGGTGGCGCCAATCAGGACGATGTCACCCTTTTCGACATACGGCAGGAATGCATCCTGCTGGGCCTTGTTGAAGCGGTGGATTTCGTCGATAAAAAGGATCGTGCGGCGGCCGAGCTTCTTCAGACGTTCGGCGTCGGCCATGACGGCCTTGATCTCCTTGATACCGGCCAGCACAGCGCTGAAAGGCAGGAACTCGCTTCGGGTTACGCGGGCGATAATCTGCGCCAGAGTCGTCTTGCCCACGCCGGGCGGACCCCAGAGGATGATCGACGTGAGCTGGTCGCGCTCGATCTGGGTGCGCAGCGGCTTGCCGGGTCCGAGGATGTGCTCCTGGCCGATGTAATCGTCGAGGCTGGTGGGACGCAGACGATCGGCAAGGGGCCGCCGGGCGTCAGGCGCCCGGTCGGGCAGATCGCCCAGCGGGCTGGCATCGAAGAGGCTCAAGCGGTCACGGCCTCACGGACGCGCTGCCGCCGCGCTTCATAAAGCAGCACGGATGCGGCCACGGCAGCGTTCAGCGATTCCACGCTCACCGTCGGAATGGAGATGTCAGCGGCAATTCCATGCAGTTCCTGGCTCACGCCCCGCCCCTCGCTGCCGATTATGATGGCGCACTTGCGCGTGAAATCGACGTCCCCGGCGAGATGCTGCGAGCCGGTGAACGGCATCGCCGCATACACATCGAGGCGGCGCTGCTTCAGAGCGGCGCGCGCCAGCGGCGCTTCGATGCCGGCCGCAAACGGAATCCGGAACAGCGAGCCTGCCGAAGCCCGCAGCGTCTTCGGATGGAGCGGATGAACGGCCCCTTTGACAAACAGCAGGCCGGTGGCGCCGAAGGCCTCAGCGGCGCGCGCAATCGCGCCCGCATTGCCGGGGTCCTGCAGACCGTCGAGGACGATGACCAGACTCTGCCCGCGGAAGAGCTGGTCGATCGACCACTCCGGAGGCTCCACCAGCGCAATCACGCCCTGGCTGGTCTCTGTCGCCGCGACGCTCTGAAACAGCCGGTCGGGCAGAACGATGGCGCGCAAATTCCGGAGCCCCGAGACGTGCCGCTCGACCGCCCCCTTTACGGATTCGGCCACCAGGAGGACGCGCACGTTTCTCTCGCTTCGAAGCGCCTCTTCGAGCAGGTGGAAACTCTCGGCCACGCACAGCCCCTCGTCCGTGAGGCTGCCCCGGCTAATGGCCCGGCGCAGATCCTTCAGGAGAGGATTCGCCATGCTGGTAACCGGCTCGAATCGTGTCATAACGTTTTCAGGAAACGGTTGGAGGCTCGCGGCAGCGGCTGTGCCCGTGCCTGCGCATACAATGTTGACATAAGAATAACGCACCTTAAACGCGCGGCTGGCATGGCCATGCTGGCCCTTATCGTATTCGTGCTCGGCTACCTGACAGCGCTCACGGTACGAATCGGCCGCCAGAGCACGCGGGATGAAGCGCGGCCCTCAGACGTCATTATCGTGATGGGAGCGGCCGAATACAACGGGCATCCGTCACCCGTTCTCAAGCTGAGGCTGGACCATGCCGTGACTCTTTACCAGAAGGGTCTGGCCCCATACATAATGACCACCGGCGGCCCCGGCGGCGATCGTTCCTTTACCGAAGGCGGCGTGGGCCGCTCGTTCCTGATCGATCGCGGGGTGCCGGCGGAATCGATCATTGTGGAAGAGGAAGGCGATTCGACCGCATATTCGCTGAGCGCCGCATCCGAAATTCTGCGCCGGATGGGGCTGCACTCCTGCATCATCGTCAGCGACGGCTATCATCTTTTCCGCGTCAAGAAAATCCTCCAGCAGGAGGGCTTTACAGCCTGGGGATCGCCGCGCGAACCGGGCGACGTCACGATACCTCGGGAATGGTGGCTCTGCTTCCGGCAGGCGATTGCCTACGGGCTCTGGCGGATTGGCGTCCGCGTCTAGCCGGGAGCCCGCAGAATCTTCGCCCCGCTTGATGACAAATGTGAATTCCGGCTGGTATCATCGAATACCGCCCCGTCTGCGGTAATCCCCACAATATCTCCGTGTCTGAGAGGACCGAATGACTCCTTTGTTTGCGCTGCTGCAGGCAGTGCCTGATCTGAACGCCCGTCTGACCGCTCTCGAGAACGCCACGAAGAGTGCCCAATCGGCCGGCGATAATGCCTGGATGCTGGTGAGCGCCGCGCTGGTGCTGATGATGACCGGACCCGGGCTCGCGCTTTTCTATGGCGGACTGGTCCGCCGGAAGAATGTGCTCGGGTCGATGATGCACAGCTTCATCATGATGGGCCTCATTACCCTGATCTGGGCCATCGCCGGATACAGCCTTGTATTCAGCGAAGGCACGCCGTTCATCGGCGGCCTGAAGTATCTCTTTCTGCACGGCGTCGGGACCGATCCGAATCCCGACTACGCCGGCACAATCCCGCAGTTGACGTACATGGTGTACCAGTTGATGTTCGCGATCATCACGCCGGCGCTGATCTCGGGCGCCTATGCGGAGAGGATCAAGTTCAGCGCCATGGCCCTCTTTACCACGCTGTGGGCCTTTGTCGTTTACTTTCCGATGGCGCACATGGTCTGGGGCAAGGGCGGATTTCTGAACGCCTACCTCGGCGGGCAGGTTCCGACCTTCGATTTCGCGGGCGGAACGGTTGTGCACATCACTTCGGGCGTCTCCGCACTGGTCTGCGCGCTCTATCTGGGGAAGCGGGCGGGATACCCGCAGGAACCCATGAAGCCGCACAGCCTGGTGCTGAGCGTGATTGGCGCCTGCATGCTCTGGGTGGGCTGGTTCGGCTTCAATGCCGGCAGCGCGGTGGCCGCGAGCGGGCTCGCTTCCAGTGCGTTTGTGGCCACCCATTTCGCAGCAGCCACGGCCGGTCTCGGCTGGATGCTGGCCGAGTGGATGAAGAATGGAAAGCCCAGCATGCTGGGCGGCATTTCGGGCGCGGTCGCCGGACTCGTGGCCATTACCCCCGCATCCGGCTTCGTCGAGCCCATGCCCGCGCTTCTGATCGGATTCCTGGCAGGGATCTTCTGCTTCATGATGGTCACCTCGGTGAAGCACATGTTCGGCTATGACGACACCCTCGACGCTTTCGGCGTTCACGGGGCGGGCGGCACGCTCGGCGCACTGCTGACCGGCATATTCGCGACTAATATGATCAACAGCGCCCCCATCAACGGCAAAGTGATTCCGCTGGGCCTTGTGGACGGCAATCCGGGACAGATTCTGAACCAGCTCATCGGCGTTCTGATCGCCATCGGCCTTGCAACTGTGGGCACATTCGTTATCCTCAAGATTTGCGACGCTCTCATCGGCGTGCGCGTGGAACACGATGCGGAGGAGCAGGGCCTCGACC
This sequence comes from uncultured Solibacteraceae bacterium, assembly GCA_964639095.1. Lineage (GTDB taxonomy): Bacteria > Acidobacteriota > Terriglobia > Bryobacterales > Bryobacteraceae > BOG-234. The sequence goes on along the minus strand of CAZXCO010000032.1, from coordinate 637 downwards.
TCAGCCAGCATGGTGAAGAAGGCTATTTCCTCGAAGCGTAGACGAGCGCCCCGGCCACCCGGAGAAAAGGCATATGAAAAAGATCGAAGCAGTCGTGCAGCCGTTCAAGATGGAAGAAGTGAAAGAGGCGCTCAAGAACATCGGCATCGATGGCATGACCATCAGCGAGGTGCGAGGCCACGGACGCCAGAAGGGCCACAAAGAGGTTTACCGGGGCCAGGAGTACAACGTCGATCTGCTGCCGAAGGTGAAATTCGAACTGGTAATTCCGGACGCGCGGCTCGATGAAGTTGCCGACTGCATCACCAATGCGGCGCGTTCGGGCAAAATCGGCGACGGCAAGATCTTCGTGTATGACGTGGCCGAGGCGATCCGGATCCGCAACGGCGATCGCGGAGAAGCAGCCATCTGAACTCCCACGTTGTCTGCGGGACCAGCGCGCTGGTCCCGCGCAACGGGGGAATCGTCCCCCTCCTCCCCCTCCGGCCCCTGCCAGGTCCTCAAAGAACCCCTTGTGCCATTCCGGTTCGGGCTACCGGCGCGCCACGCCTCCGTTGTGCTGCCTTTCAATGCATCGCAAAATCTGCATCCTGTTTATCAGCTTCCTATCTACAAATAATTCTTCTAAATAAATATT
>CAZXCO010000031.1:0-7629 GCA_964639095.1 uncultured Solibacteraceae bacterium | reverse complement strand
CGCGATGTGGCGGCCGGCGGGCAGGGCGCGCCGCTCGTGCCGTTCGTCGATTTCCTGCTCTTCGCCAGCCCGAAGCGGAACCGCGTGGCTCTCAATATCGGCGGCATCGCGAACATCACGGTCCTGCCGCGTGGCGCCGCGGCGGACCGCGTGATCGCGTTCGATACAGGGCCGGGAAACATGGTGATCGATCAGCTTGCCGCGCGCGCGACTTCGGGCAGACAGCGCTTCGATCGCAACGGGGCGATGGCGGCGCGCGGGCGCGTGAACCGGGCGCTCCTCGAGGATCTGATGGGCGACCGCTATATCCGGGCGAAGCCGCCGAAGACGGCAGGACGCGAGCAGTATGGCGCGCCCTTTGTGGAGCGGTTGCTCGCCACGGGGCTGAACATCGAAGATCTGATTGCAACCGCGACCGCCCTGACCGCTGCGACGATCGGGGCCGGCGTTGCCCGCTTTGCGCCGGGCACGGAGGAGGTGATCGCGGCCGGCGGCGGCGTTCGCAACCCGCAGCTCATGGCCGGGATCTCCGCTTTTCTGCCCGAATGCCGGATCACGACGACGGCCGAGTTCGGCCTGGACCCCGATGCGAAGGAGGCGATGGCATTCGCCATCCTGGCGCACCGCACGTGGCGGCGCCAGCCGGGGAATCTGCCTTCGGCAACCGGCGCGCGCCGGCCGGTGATCCTCGGAAAGATCACATGGTAGAGAGAATTCCGTCCAGCCGCTGTAAAATGGCGGATTGACTCCTCAAGCCGAAGTCCCTGAGCGCAAGGCGCCTCGTATCTCCGTCGTGATCGTTTCGTTCAACCGGGTGGAGCAGCTTCGCGAGTGCCTGGCGGCGCTGGGCACAGATCACCAGATCGTTGTCGTCGACAACGGATCGAGAGACGGCTCGGAGGTCATCAATCAGGAGTTTCCCCATATCAAGTTCAGCCGCCTCCCCCGGAATTTCGGGCTGACGAAGGCGCTGAATATCGGGTTGCGCTCCGCCGAAGGGGAATACATTCTCTGTCTGCACGACGACGTGCGGATTGCGGGCGAAGCCGTCACGCGCCTTGCCGATTTTCTGGAGTCCCGTGCGGAGGTGGGCGGCGTCTGCCCGCTGCAGACGGATGCCGAGGGCGACCCCATTCCTCAGGTGTGCGACATGCCTTCGCCCGGGCGCATCGACCCGGAGCTCCAGGCGCCGGGAGATGCGGAGGAAATCCAGGTCCAGTGCGTCGCCGGCGGGGCCATCATGTTCCGCGCGTTCTTTCTCCGCGCGCTGCGCCAGGTGGACGAGCGCTACGGCAACTGGGGAAGCAGCATCGAGATCTGCGGGCAGATGCGGCGGGCTTCGAAGGCGGTGGTCATCCTTCACAGTGTGCCTGCAATTCACGAAAAAACGCCCTCTCCGATGCCGCGCGGCGTGCTCGACGGAGACCGGGCGGCGGGCAACGCGGTCTTTGTCGCCAAGTACTACGGCTTCGTGAGCGGATTCATTTACCGCCTGAAGACCGCCCTCGCCGGCCTCTTCACCTTCCGATTTTCGGTGCTGAGCGGGGCGATTTCCGGGCAAAAGATCGACGGAACGGGCTAAACTTCAGGTATGAGCGCGGTCATGTTTGCGGCGTGGTCGTTCTTCTGCGCGGCTTTCACCGGCGGGCTGGTGTACTTTGTCATGCGGTCCCATATGGAACTGCGTCTCGCCCGGCAGCGCGAAGCTCTGGCCGGAGCGCAGGCGACGCTGGTGGCCAGGAAGGAAGCGCTCGACGACTCCATGAAAAACGTCGAGGAGTCCATCCGCCGCAAGGCGCTGGACGACTTTCTGGCGGACATTCGAGTGGAAGAGCGGCACTACACACGCGAGCACAAGGTGCTTTTCATGACCCGGAAGATGCTGGTGCGGCAGGAAAGGATCTTCTTCCGCAATATTCCACTTTCGAACTGGGTGGAGCAGGAGATGCCGGTCGAAGAGGGGGTCGATACGGATAAACTGGCCCAGACGATGTCCGTATTTGCCACAGCGGCGTTGTTTGGCGACATGCCGGAGCAGGCTCCGCGCCGGTTGCTCCGCTAGCTGCTGCCGGCTTCTTTTCCGTCAGTACCGGGGCACGCCCGGATCGATCCGGACGCTCCACAAGTCGATACCTCCGCTCATGCTCTGGCAGTTCTCAACTCCCTGACGGCGAAGCCATTCCACCACCTGCAGGCTGCGCACGCCGTGATGGCAGAAAACGACAATCCGCGGCCCATCGTCGTCCAGTTGCGCCAGATGCGCGGGGACCGTTCGCATGGGCATCAGCTCCGCTCCTTCAAGGTGGCAAATGGCGTGCTCTTGCGGCTCCCGAACATCGATCATCCGAAGCGCGACTCCGGCTTGCCGGAGTTCGTGGACTTCCGCAGGGGTTATCTCAATTGGCAATTCATTCACAGACGGCGAGTGTAGCAGGCGCAGTGCCAGGGAACCGGATGAAGAGTCCGCTATGTCTGAGACGCTTGTTATACTCAAGGGTTAAATCGTCAGTCTCCAGCGTTTCTTTTATCAAAATGAAGTCTCCCGGCGTCCTTATGCTGTTGGCCGGACTAGCCGCAGTGTGCGCGTCCGGGCAAACTCAGCAGCCAGTTTTCACCACCGGCCAGGCCGCGCGCCTGGTCGTCGGACAGAAGAATTTCACCACGGCAAATTTCGGTGCGACGAATACGCTCCTCGGCTCGCCGAGCGGCGTTGCCTACGACCCGAAGAACGGCGTGCTGTGGGTCGTCGACTCCAACCGTCTCGGCTCCACGCCGAACAATAACCGCGTCGTACGGTTCAGCGACGTCAGCACTTATCCCGGTCCAACCGCCGATCCGACCATCCCCGGAAGCACCTGCGGCGTTTGCCGCGGTGAGGCGGACCTGGTGCTCGGCCAGCCGGATTTCATCAGCACCAATTCGGTGTCGGCCACCGCGACCGGCATGCGCAGCCCGACCGGAATCGCCACCGACGGGAACATCCTGGCTGTGGCGGATACCGACAACAACCGTGTCCTGATCTGGCTGTCGATGCCGCGCGTAAACGGCCAGCCTGCCGATGTGGTGATCGGCCAGCCCGATTTTACGCATAACGGCACCTCCGTGCCGCCCACTTCCAAATCTCTCCGCGGGCCCACCGGACTCTGGATCGCCGACGGGAAGCTGTACGTGGCGGATACGCAGGACAACCGCATTCTGATCTATAACAGGATTCCGACCACGAATAACGCCGCTGCCGATGTGGTCATCGGGCAGCCGGACTTCACGACGTTCGTGCAGCCCGACCTGACGCAGTCCAATGCCACCCCCACGGCAAGCAACATGCAGACACCGGTTTCCGTCACGACCGACGGCACCCGGATGTACGTGTCCGATCTCGCCCAGAGCCGCGTCCTGATCTGGAACAGGATTCCCACAACGAATGGAGCCCCGGCCGACGTTGCGCTGGGTCAGCCCAACCTGAACAGCGCCATCAGCAATGACAGCTTCGTCATCACGGACGGGACGCCCGATTCAAGTGGTAATCCCAAGGGCGTGCAACCTGTTCTCTGCCAGTCGAACGCCGCTTTTGCTGCGACGCTGGGCCAGACCGGCACTGCCGCGGTGGACAGCGACGGCACGGTCATTTTTCCCGCGCGCTGCGCGGCCACGCTTTCGCTGCCCCGTTACGCATTCTCCGACGGCACACGGCTCTTTATTGCCGATGGCGGCAACGATCGCGTTCTGGTCTACAATTCGATTCCGACGCAAAGCGGCCAGCCGGCGGACGCGGTGCTCGGCGAGCCGGATGAATTCAGCGACAACACGGGTCAGAACCCCGACGGCTCTGATGCGTTCCAGACTCCCGTCAGTCTCGCTTACGACGGCCTGAATCTCTATGTGAGCGATACCTTCAACCGGCGCGTGGTTGTCTATACGCCCGGGCTCCTGAATATTCCGCTGGGCGGAAGGGGCGTGCTCAATGCTGCCAGCCTGAGTATTTACGCGATTGGCACCGTCGGCATCGGCGGCGGAGTCGCGGCCAAGGATACCGTCACCATCACCATCAATGGGAAGGATTACACCTATACCGTGCAAGCCTCCGACACGTTGACGACCGTGGTCGATGCGCTGGTGAAGAAGATCAACGGGGTGGATGCGGCCGGAAGCACGCCGGATCCGAATGTCACCGCCACCGCGAACGACGTGACGAATATTGTGGTGCTGACGGCGCGAACGCCGGGAACCCCGGGCGGCAACGTCACGCTCGCGTCCAGCGTTTCCTCCGGCGCGCAGATCATCGCCACGGCCAGCGGCGCCAATCTGAACATCTACCTGCAGAACCCCACAACGATCGCTCCCGGTGGGCTGATCGAAGTGACCGGCCAGAACCTTTGCCACAACACGGCCGCAGGCGATTTCTCGCAGCCCTATCTGCCGTTCACTCTGGTCGGGTGCGAACTGTTCATCGACGGCGACCGCGCCCCTCTGCTTTACGTCTCGCCCACCCAGATCAACGCCCAGATGCCGGTCGAGTTCACGGACCGGACCAGCGTGAGTCTTTACGCGCGCGACACCATGGAAGACGGAACCGTGCGCGTCACCAGCCCGGTTGCGATCACCATCGTGCCTCAGAATCCCGGTATCTTTGCGGACTTCGCCGGGACCGACCCGCGGCCGGGAATCGTTTTCCACGGATCGAGCAGCGCGATTGACGTGATTTCGGTCGATGGCGTCATCAATGCGGGCGACGTCGCTAACCTGACCATCGGCTCGGCGACCTACACGTACACCGTTCAGGCCAGCGATACGCTCCTCACAGTGCGCGATGCGTTCATCAACATGATCAACGGCGCGCCGGATCCGAATGTGAGCGCGAGCGCCGCCAACGAATTCCAGCGCATTATTCTCCGGGCCCGCGAGCCGGGCCCCGCGGGGGAGGGAATCGCCGTCAGCCAGTCGGTTACCGGCACCAATGCATCTCTGGTTCTCACCGTCTTCAACGCGAACTTGTGCTGCGACAATGCCGAGGGTGCGCGCGTGACCGCCGACAATCCTGCGGTGCCGGGCGAGATCGTCTACGTGTTCGCCACGGGCCTCGGACCCACGGCTCCCTCGGATATCGGAACCGGGCAGATCCTGCCGCCGGGGACGACGGACACGAATCCGCCGGCTACGCCGGTGGATTCGATTCTGATCGGCGGGACTTCGGCGACCATCCTGAACGTCAGCCTGGTGCCCGGCCTGGTGGGCGTCTATTCGGTGCAGTTCCAGATTGGAACCGAAGTCACGACGGATCTCGCCGCGCAGCTGACCATCGCGCAACAGGCCTTCGTCAGCAATGTGGTGACGGTTCCGGTCGTGGCTCCGCCCACAACTTCAACCTCGTCGGCGCGCAGACCGCTGTCGAGTTCGTCAAGGCCCAGACCGGCTGCGGCAAACAGCCGGCGAAGTCAGATCCGCAGATAGAGCGGTGACGAGAGCGGCGGCGCGTTATTTCCGGGTTTCGGGCTTTTCGCCAGGTTCCGGATTGCCGAAGGTGACGCTCGACTCGCTGCCGAATTTCTTGTAATCGTCGTAGCGAATCGTCAGCTTCTCGCGGATCGGCGCCCTGCGGAAGTACAGGGTGTCGTCCGCGGAGGTCACCGAGGGGAACCAGAACCCGTTCACGAGACGGCGCGTCGTGGTGAAATGCGGAAACAGGTTTTCCTGCTTCGTGGTGACGATCTCGGGAACGGCCTTGCCCGCGCTGCGGATGACTGAAAAATCGTCTTCCTTCACCCACAGCATGCCGTCGAAAAGGCGCTGCCCGGAGAGAATCTGCCGCGGGCGCACGGCGAGCACCCAGCACTCGCGGTCATCGACCGGCTCCTCGCCTTTGTATTTCACTTCGTAAAGCGGAAGCTTGTCTTCGGTGATGATGAACGGCTGGATGTTGCGGATGTCCGCGAAATCCTCCGGCGTCAGGATGAGATTTTTCAAGCGGGAAACCGGCTCTCCGGAGAAGCGCTCCGTGCGCTCTCCGGTGGGAGAGAAAATGACTTCGCGGACTTCCTTGTATTCGCCGGTCTGAATGCCGCGTGCATCGAGTTCCTGCAGCCGGACGGACTGCGTGTAAGCGTACTGGCGGCGTTCCTGCGCCGCTTCGCTTTCGCGGTGGGCGACCCTTTTGACCAGATCGGGAGGAGGATCTTTGGCTTCGAGAGGGGCCGTGAGAGGCGTCAGACAAACGAGTGCTATCATGACCGCGATGCCAAGTTCGACCGGCCGTGGCACGCGGGCCAGGCTCGCGTGGTCCCTGGTCGCCGGATGGCTTTTCCTCGCGCTGGCGGCGGGGGTATATGCGCGCATCAGGCACTTTCCCGTCTGGGCAGCGGCGCCCGTTGCGGCCGCATTCCTCATCGAAATTACATTTTATCTTTCGCCGGCGTTCGAACCGGCGCGGGCCTGGCTGCGGGGGCGAGGCAAAACCGGGGCTGCCTGGCTTCTGACGGCGAGCGCCCTTGTCCCCTGGCTGGTGTCCAGTCTCGGGACCGGCGAGGCCCGTCTTCCGAATCTTCTCCTGTTGCTCCCGGTAGCTCTTGCCGTGTCTTTCTGGTACATCGTTCTGCCAGGGCGACCGGTTTCGGATGCGCTTTTTCTGGCCGCTGTGGCCGCAATCTACCTCTCGAAGGTCTTCAACCGGATTTACGTTTCGCCGGTGCCGCGGCTGCAGATTTCCGCGCTCGGGCATCTCATGCTGATTCGTACCGCGGCCTTGTCTATTCTGACGATCCGCGGAAACGTGAAGGCGGAATACAGGCTGCTGCCGAAACGCGAAGAATGGCTGACCGGGCTGCGATACTTCGCCGCGATGCTGCCGGTGATTGCGCTCGTATTCTGGGGGCTCGGTCTGGTAAGGCTCCGGGCGCATCCCTATGGCATCGTCCTCACGATTCTGCTCGGCATCGGCACCTTTTTCGGGATTCTCTGGGTTGTTGCGCTTTCGGAGGAGTTTTTCTTCCGCGGGTTGCTGCAGCAGTGGATTGAAGACTGGACGGGAGGGAGTAATCTCGCGCTGATTGTGGCCTCGGTGCTCTTCGGCTGCGCGCACCTGGCTTTTCACGGGCGGTTTCCCAACTGGCGCTGGGCGATCGTCGCGGCGCTGCTCGGCGTGTTCTGCGGACTCGCGTGGCGCCGCGCCCGCAGCGTGCAGGCCGCGATGGTGGCGCACGCGCTCATCGTGACGGTCTGGCTGGTTTTCTTCTTTTAACCGGTTATCGATTGCGTATTCGCGTGAAATTCAGTACATTTTCTATTCACTTCACCCTCATGCGCAACTCCGTCGCGGTTCTGATTACCCTCTTCTTTTCGGTAGCAGGCTGGTCGCGGGAACTTCCGCACTACGCCGTCATGCTGTCCGATCCGGCGCCGATCACGGCGCGGGCGCAGGGCGGACGGGCGGCCGTGGAGGTGGCCCGCGCGCGGGTCCGGACGGTGCAGGAGAATATGAAAAGCCGGCTGCGCGCCCGGGGCGTGCGGGTCACCGGCTCGTCGCACACGCTGCTGAATGCGATCTTCGTCGCCGCCGAGCCGGGCGCTGCCGAGCAATTGAAGTCCATTCCGGGCGTCCGCGATGTTGCTCCGCTCAAGCGGTTTCACCGCAATCTG
>CAZXCO010000030.1:0-6840 GCA_964639095.1 uncultured Solibacteraceae bacterium | reverse complement strand
TTGTAAACCTGATTGCGGCGTGATTCAATGAATCAACTTACTCCCAGAAATCTGTCCACCACGCCCTGGCCAAAACAGTGTGCTTCATCTTCTTCATCGAAAAGCTCCTCTCGTCATTCAGGAACCCTCCAAATTATGGCTGGATCAGTTTTCTGAGATCAGGTCAGGGCTGCAGAGCAGCGTTCCGTTTCTGCCTTCCAGTCCCGGGGTCGTCGGGAAAACCTCTGTAGACGCGCTGAGCAATCTCGATCATCTGCCGCATTCCGGTTCAGGACAGCCAGCAGAAAATCACCGTTTTCCCGAGATCCAATGGACCCATGCCACCTGAACTGTGTTCCCTAGTCATGTAACCTGGCGCTCTTCGCATAACCTGGCGCTCTTCGCAACAGGTGCTGCGGGTCTGATGAACTTCACAACATCTGAATGAGTTGGAACACCGCGACAGCTCGCCATCGCCTCGCGTTAAAAAGAACACTTTCCACTGCAAAATATTTTGCATCGAACTGTCCAACAAAAATGTCTGAACCGGAGAGTCTTGACTGGTATGCACAGGCGGTTGAACCGCGATTACTCCGATTGGGTATCAACATGCCACAGAAGCGGCCAAAGTGAAATTTGAGTTCAGGAAAAACCGTCAACGATGTACGGCCACCGAGTGTTTCACGGCGGAAAAAGGAGCAATCGATGACATCAGAGACCAGGTTTCCAGAAGATGATGTACCGCGATTTCGTTTGGATGTTCCGTTACATGATTTGCTGATGAGCGGCGGCTCACGCAGCACACTTCCCCATGTTGACTCTCTGCATCCCCTTCCCGAGCCGGAATTTCCGCAGCATCCGGAACTGCTCGGGGATGATGGTCTGGGCCCGCCGATCCCGCCGCCAAAACGTCACTACAAAGCAGAGCACATCACTCGAGCCTTGAGAGGTTGGGCGGTCCCATGGCTGAAATCGCGCGTTCTGACCGGCGACTTTCACCCGATCATCGCCTATCTTTTCACGGAGTGGAAGTGCAATCTCGACTGTCATTACTGTTGGGCTTTCGACAACCGTGTCCGCGGGATGACAGAAGATGTGGCCCGGCGGTCAATCGACTGGCTTCGTGACACGGGCGCGGGCGTTTTGGCACTTATGGGTGGAGAGCCGCTCCTTCGTCCCCAGTTCGCTCACAAGGTTTGCTATTACGCGGCAAAGAAAGGCTTTTGGATTTACGTTCCGACGAACGCCCGCCTCTTGCGCCCTCAGGTTACCGACTGGCTGGCCGATGCAGGGGTCGCTACCTTCAACTTCGCCGTGGATGCCGTCGAAGAAAAGACCGGCCTTCCCAAAGCTCTGCAGCCGGTTCGCCCTTATTTCAATTATCTGGTGAAAAAGCAATACCAGTACGGCTACAGCGTGTTCTTCAATATCAACATTTGCCGTAACAACATGGACGACGTGCGGCAGCTCACCGAGATTGCCCACGACCATGGAATAGCCACCGACTACCACATCAACGAGTCGCCAATGATGGATCAGCCCGACTTCACGCACATGGAGCACAACGCGACATTCATCACAAAAGAGGATTGGCCCCAGGTAGACGAACTGATCGACTGGCTGATAGAGAAAAAGAAGTCAGGGTACAAGATGGTCAATTCCGCCAGGCGCCTCGACGAGATGCGACACTTCATGCGCGGCAAGGTGCAGGAGTGGAATTGCCGTGCAGGATACAACTCGCTGATTGTCCGGACCGACGGCACGCTCGCCCCGTGTTTCCCGATGTACAACGCGACATACGACTGGGGAACCATCGAAAACCATAAATTCGAAACAAAGCAGCTGGCTGAAATGAAGAAATCCTGCCAGCCGCACTGCTTCTCGACTCTGAACCACATCCTCGCTTATTGCTATAACGACGCTCGGGTCATCAAGTGGATGTTGCGGCAGGCGCTTAATCGGTTCCAGGGAACCACTAACTTCGACTGAATCACCAGGGGAAGGGAGTTCTCACGCTATGAATACTGCAGACGAGACTACGGCCACGACGGAAGGTCTTTCGCAACGAATCGAAGCCGAACGCGCCAGACTGCGGACAAGCGCCGGCCTGGTAAACATCCAGCAGCAGTTCAAGCGTCCGGTGGAAAGGCCGTTCACAGCGGCCGAACGAGGCACAGTCACTATTCTGATCGGCGGCATGACCTGGAAACATGACAACATGTTCCGCGCGGTTTTCGAGGGCTGCGGATACAAGTGCGAAACGCTACCGGTCCCCGATGTTCCGGCATTTCAGATCGGCAAGGAGTTCGGCAATAACGGGCAATGCAATCCGACCTATTTCACGGTCGGGTGCCTCGTGCAATATCTGCAGCAACTGGAAAAGCATGGCATCCCGCGTCAGGAAATTGTGGATAATTATGTTTTCTTCACGGCCGGTTCGTGCGGTCCATGCCGGTTCGGCATGTACGAGGCGGAATACAGGTTCGCACTTGAGAACGCCGGCTTCGGCGGTTTTCGCGTGCTTCTCTTCCAGCAGGATGACGGGATCAAAGCCGCTTCCGGTGAAGCCGGGTTAAAGTTCACCGTCGATTTCGGCATGGGCATGCTGAACGCCATGAACATCGGCGACACGCTCAACGACATCATCTACCAGATCCGTCCGTTTGAAGTGAAGCGCGGCGAAACCGATAGGGCCTTCGAGGAGGCCGGGAACACACTGACCCGCATGCTTCGTGGGCGGCCGCCGTTTGAAATCATGGAGCGGGCGCCCGGCTGGACTTGCGGATATCTCAGGAATCACGACAAGTTCATGCGCTTCTGGAACTCGTGGGGCAAAGTCTACGAGAACTTGTACGGCAAGCCATACCTCGACGCGCTCGAAGCGTGCCGCGCGCGAATCGATGAGGTCGAGGTGGACCGCACCAAAGTCAAGCCCGTGGTAAAGATCACAGGCGAGTTCTGGGCTTCGATCACGGAGGGCGACGGCAACTTTAACATGTTCCGTTTCCTCGAGCGCGAGGGTGCCCAGGTGATCGTGGAACCTGTCGCGACCTGGGTGGCCTACCTACTCTGTCAGGCGAAGGCCAAGGCGCTGCACAACAAACATGTTCAGGAACACCATGAAAAGCTGCCCTTCTTCGCATACAGGCGCAGGATCCACCGCGAGCTTGCCTTCGAGGCTAAACTTGCCGGACTGACGGTCGGCGAATTTTTGTGGGCACATTTCTACCACCGTGTGGGAAAGAAGCTGGGCGGCCTCGCCCACAGGCTGGTGGATCAAAGGGAACTGGCGCAACTGGCCGAGCCCTTCTACCACCGCTTTGCCCGCGGCGGCGAAGGCCATCTCGAAGTCGGCAAAAATGTCTACTACACCGTCCATCGCAGGTGCCACATGGTGCTGGCGCTAAAGCCGTTCGGATGCATGCCGTCATCTCAATCCGACGGTGTCCAGTCGGCCGTGATCAACAAATTCAAGGACATGATCTTCCTGCCGATCGAGACTTCGGGCGAAGGCGAAGTCAACGCCCATAGCCGCGTGCAAATGGCTCTGGGCGAAGCCAAGGCCAAGGCAAAGGCTGAGTTCGAAACCGCACTGCGATGCACGGGAAAGAGTCTCGATGATATCCGCGCATATGTCGCCGACCACCGCGAGTTGCGCCGGCCCTTCTATCACGTTCCGCATCGCGAAGGTATCGCGGGTACCGCGGCTCAGTTCGTTCTGCACGTAAACGATCTGATGAATGCCGGCGCGCGCAAGGGGAAACAGTCCAGCGCACCATTGACGACCGCACAGGTGGCGTAACATGAGCGCGCGTTATTTCGTCGGACTCGACGTGGGTTCGACCACAGTGAAGGCTATTGTCTCCGACAACCAGACTGACGAGGTCATCTGGCAGGATTACCAGCGCCACGAAACAAAGCAGCCAGAGAAGGTACTGGAGTTTTTGCGGCGCATCGAGGCTGAAGCCGGCGCCACAACGGAGAACTCGCGTGCGTTTATCACTGGTTCGGGTGGCGGAACTCTCGCGGAGCTGATTGGCGCGAAATTCGTTCAGGAAGTGACGGCCGTGTCTCTGGCCGTTGAGAAGATGCATCCGGAAGTTTACTCGGTCATCGAACTCGGCGGCCAGGATGCCAAGATCATCGTTTTCAAGGACGATCCCGAAAGTGGTCGAAAGAAGAAAATTCCGTCGATGAACGACAAATGCGCCGGCGGCACGGGCGCGGTCATTGACAAGATCAACGCCAAGCTCAAGATCCCGGCCGAATCCCTCAGCATGCAGGGCTACAACGGCATCAAGTTGCACAAGGTCGCCGGGAAATGCGGTGTGTTCGCCGAGACCGACGTCAACAGCCTGCAGAAGGAAGGAACTCCCCCGGATGAGCTGATGGCTTCGCTGTTTGAGGCGATCGTGCTTCAGAACCTGAGCGTGCTGACGCGCGGCCACACACTGCGGCCACACGTTCTGTTGCTGGGCGGACCGAATACTTTCATTCGCGGGATGCGCGAGGCGTGGGTAGCCAATATTCCGCGAATGTGGAAAGACCGGAAAGTCGAAGTTCCGGAGGGATCCACGCCACAGGAACTGATCAAGGTTCCGCAGAACGCGCAATACTTCGCCGCGCTGGGTGCGATCGAGTTCGGAAAGACCGAAGACGATGACGTCGGACGCTATCAGGGCTTCGCGAAGCTGGTCCACTATATCGATTTCGGCCGTACCGAAGAAAAAGCGTCCTCGGGCAGCGGCGGTTTGATCGAATCCAAAGAAGCTCTGGAGATTTTCAAATCGGCCTATCGCAGACCGAAATTCATCCCTGCCGCATTCGAATCCGGGAGCACAGTCAGCGGTTTCGTCGGTGTGGACGGAGGCTCAACATCGACGAAAGCGGCGCTCCTTTCCGAGAGCGGGGAGGTTCTGTGCAAGGCCTATCAGCTCTCGAACGGCAACCCGATCCAGGACACCATAGACATGTTCGAGAAGCTCCGCCGCCAGGTGGAATCGCAGGGCGCGAGCCTCGAAGTCCTGGGCGTGGGCACGACGGGTTATGCCAAGGACATCCTCAAGGACGTCTTGCACGCAGATGTAGCGCTCGTCGAAACTGTGGCCCACACGGAGTCGGCGATGAAGTTCTATGACGATCCGCACGTCATCGTGGATGTCGGCGGCCAGGACATCAAGCTGATCGTTTTGAAAGATGGCCGGGTGAAGGATTTCAAACTCAATACGCAGTGCTCAGCCGGCAACGGCTATTTCCTGCAATCGACCGCCGAAGGCTTCGGACTGAAAGTCGAAGAATACGCCGATCTCGCCTTCTCCGCGACTCCGATGCCCGTCTTCGGCTACGGCTGTGCAGTATTCATGCAATCGGATATCGTTAACTTCCAGCGCCAGGGCTGGCGCTCCGAAGAGATACTCGCCGGCCTGGCCGCCGTCCTTCCGAAGAACGTATTCCTTTACGTGGCCAGCATCCCGAATCTGGCCGCGCTCGGTTCCCGTTTCGTCCTGCAGGGCGGCACGCAGAACAATATGGCGGTGGTCAAAGCCGAGGTCGATTTCATTCGATCCAGCTTCCGTTCCGGTGATCGCAGGCCCGAGATCATTGTGCACGAGCACTGCGGCGAGTCAGGAGCAATCGGCGCCGCTGTGGAAGCATCCCGGCTGTATCGCAATGGCCGGCGCACCAGCTTTATCGGCCTCGATGCGGTTCGCAACATAACGTACCGAACCACGCGCAACGAAGATACCCGCTGCTACTTCTGCAAGAACAACTGCCTGCGCACCTTCATCGACGTGAATACCGCGGGCGCAACTGTGCCTTCAGCGGATTTCGTGCCGGTCGCGAGAGTCTTCAAATCCAAAGTGCCTATGCAGGCGGGTGAGCAACGCCTCATCATCGCGACTTGTGAAAAGGGCACTGTCGAAGACATGGAGGAGATGAAGGATATCAAGGCCGGGCTCGACGCGGCGAGGAAAACCTATCCGAACTTCGTTGACCTCGCCGCGCATGAGGCATTCCGCTCGCGAGATGCCAAATCAGTGGCGGACCAGGTTCCCGCGCGCGGCTGGACACAATCCACCAGGGACCGCATTGCGCGGATGAAGAACCGGCCCGGTTTGAGAATCGGGATTCCGCGCGTCCTGAATGCGTATGTTTACGCGCCGCTGTTCAACGCTTATTTCGAGAGCCTCGGCGTTAAGGCCGAGAATCTGATTTATTCCGACTACACAAGCCCCGAACTCTATCGTGCGGGCGCCAGCCGGGGCGCCATCGATCCGTGTTTCCCGGCGAAGATCGGGATTGCGCACGTGCACAATCTCCTCACCATCAAAGCGGCAAAGAAGCCGCTCGACCTGATTTTCTTCCCGATGGTGGATGTGCTCCACACGCCCCTCACGAATCTGACCGGCTCGAATGCCTGTCCGACCGTTACCGCATGTCCCGAAACCGTCAAAGCGGCCTACACCAAGGAAAATGACGTCTTCGCCGAAGCGAATGTGAAGTACATCAATCCCGTCCTGAATTTTCAGGACCGCAAGCTTCTCGCCTTCCAGATGTTCACGGCGCTTCAGTCCATCCTCGGGCTCAGCCAGGAGGAAAACCAGCGTGCGATTGACGCGGGATACACGGCGCTTGAGGAATACGAATCCGGCATTCGCCGGAAGGCGCGAGAGGTGCTCGACCAGCTGGAGCGAGAAGACCGCATCGGCATCGTGATGCTGGGGCGGCCGTATCACCATGATCCCGGGCTCAATCATGAGATTCTGGACGAATTTCAGAAGCTCGGCTATCCGATCTTTTCGCAGAGCACGCTTCCGCTGGATGGAGATCTGCTTGATCGTTTGTTTGGGGAAGAGGTTC